>JAFTAH010000044.1 GCA_017458625.1 Kiritimatiellia bacterium
CCGCCCCCTCCCCTTGGTGGCCCCCAACGGGACGTGGGCAGTAACCCCGCATGGAACATGGACTCCAGCTAGCCGCCAAACCCGCATGAATACAGAACGAAATCGCGGCGGGAACATTGAGCAAAGGGCTGGAACTTGGGTGAAAAAGCCCCCGCAAGGGTCATCTCCTGCGGGGGCATCGCCTGCTCCTCTACGGAGCTGCTGGCAAGATATAAGCACGCGCCCAAACCTGTCGTGTACAAATGGCCTGATCATCCCTCTGTCACGCCGGATAGCAGGGGGCGACGATGCGCGCTCGGGCGACGCATTTCGTGTTGAAATAGCCTGTGGCGACATCTGTAGGGGCATCGGGCCCCTGCGTGTCAATCGTCTTGTAGTGGTACGTTCGAAACAAGACGCACAAGTCAAACTCGATCCCGGCCAGTTCCGGGTCAATTGCCGCCATCATGTCGTTTCCGGCATTCCCGTCAACCATGAACGACGGGACTTCATCGCCCCAGTCGCAGTTTCCCATAAGGCCGGACAACAGCCGGGACGCGGTATAGTTTTCCGGCACCGTTCCGCCGCTGCACCAGTAAATCGGCCAGAAGTTCGGCCTCCCTTGGTCATCCTCCTTGCCTGCAACGGTGTATAGAAGTTCGGTGTCCCAGACGTCCCAGGTGTAGCCGAACATGATCCCGATTTCTTCGGTGGTCAGCCCGGCTAGGACGCAATCCCGGAAAGCCTCGTCAAGGCTGACGCCTCCGGCTGGAAGGTATCTCCTTTTGTCCCAGCTCGCACCTTGGATGACCAGCTTGGGTTCCTTTGGCTGCAACCTCCAATCCGCGTATTGCTTGGAGGTCCATATGGTTCCAGAAAACCCCTCTTTTGAACTTTCCGGGCTGTTGAACGGGCGGCGTGCACGCCGTGCGGCCGAAATATCTGTCGCCGCTGCTCTTCGGGGGGCCATCCAGATCGGAGCCGGATTGTCCGGGACGACCAGGTTTTCGGTGTCGGGGTCGTAGTGGCAATTCTGGGCGAACATGAGACGGTCGCAAGCAATATAGAAGTAATGCCGATAACGTCCCCGGCTTGTAATGTGCTGGTAGCTGTCTTTCTGGATGTTTTCGGTGTAATTTCCAACCGTGGTGAAAATCCATCGTGTTTTTGGGTGGTTATCGTCTTTCGTCCGATAGCTCGTAGTCCCGGTCGTGGGCACGGCCGCGTCGTTGCTCTGGCAAAGCCAGAAGCTCCCGGTGACCTCGCGGCCGCACTCCGCCGTGGTCGCCGTCTTACCGTCCGGGCGCCTCCAGGGCTGAAAGCCGATGTCCGGACGCAGGCGATAGGCGGGCGTCGCCGTGAAGCGGTAGTCGGGGCCGCCAACCGAGTAGGCGTTTCCGTTGCATGCCGGGTTCATGCCCCCTCCCCTAGCTCGAGGCCGTGCTCTGCACATCTACGACGTTCGCCAGCGCCGGGACGACGATGTTGCCCCAGTGGAGCTGGGTGACCGTCCAGCCGGCTTGCGAGGAGCCGGTGGTCTGCGCAATCGGGATCCACAACTGGTCCCCTGCGGGCTGTTGATCCATGTCGTCGTATTCGAGCGGCGTATACCATTCCGGCGGCGAAACGGTCAGGTCGCAGACGGCATAGACAAAGTGGCCGTTGACGGCCGCCCCAAGCCCGTTGTTCGTCGTCGCGGCGTAGGCAGTGACCGCCCCGCCCCACACCTGGGCCGTCCCGGCGGCCACCTGCACCTTTCCGGCGGAGTCCACCCAAACGCGGAAACCGTAGTTGGCGAACCCGCCGCCGCCGCCGTTGCCTGTGTAGGAGACAACCGGCTCGCCGCGCGCGGTGAAGTCCACCGATATGCCGCGCCCGCCCCGCAAGCCGGCGCAAAAGCGGACTAGGCGGTCCAGCGTCGCCTCGAGACGCGAAAGGCGCCCGGCCTGTCCGACCGCGCGCGCCAGGGGCGAAAGAGAATGGAGGGGATTCAGCATGGCGCGGACCTAGTTGCTCGTCTCGCGGCTCTCGTTCTCCCAGCCGTTCGTGCCGCCTGAATCAATGGAGTAGACGAAGGTGTTGGTCCGCGTGTTCTTCTCGGTGATCGGGTCGATGGTCACGGTGGAGGTCAGCCGGTTGTTGTTGCTTTCATTTCCGGCCTGGGCGGTGGTAATCTTCGTGGAGTCCTTCACTGTTGCCAGCGCGGAGAGGGAGCTTGCGGAAACCTCGACGGAGGTCGCGACCGTGATCGAGCGGACCTGGTGATAGGTCACGGAGGTGTCGCCCGTGGTGTAAACGACGGTCCGGGTCTCCGTGGTCTTGTTGTATCCGACAATGGTTGCGCTCATTTCAACGCCTCCCGGATTTCCTCAAGGATCTTGTTGCCGTCCTCCGTGGCCTTGACTTCGGGGGATTTGTCGGGGGTCTTGTCCTGCTGCAGGCCGCGCGGGCCCTTCTTGGCGTACCAGGGTGTCATCGACTTGTACGTCGGAGAAAGGCCCTTTTTGTACGTCGTGGACAGGCCCCTGTAGGTGGGGGTCAGGCCAGAGCGGGAGCGGATTTGCGCGCCCTGCATATCTTCCGCGGACTGCTTGCGGGCCCTAGCCGCCCGCCGGGCCGCGCGCTCCTCGCGGTCACCGAACTGCCGGAACTGGCGGAACCCGCCGACGTACTCCTTCTGGCGGGTCTCGGGGACGCTTTCCGGCTCCTCCTTTGCGACTTTCTGGGCGGCGCGCTCGGCCTCGGACCGCACCTCGGCCTTTGCCCGGTCGAGCTCGTCGATGACGCGCCGCATCTTCGCCTCGGTCTCGGCGGTCCGTGGCCCCTTCTTCAATTCGGCCTTCTCGGCCTCGAGCGCCTTCACGCGCTCCGCCGCGCCCATCTGCCCCAGCTTCCGGCCCCGCGCCCAGTCCGCCTGGGTCTTCTGCTGCGCGTCGGCCTGCGCCTTGGCCTGGTCGCGTTCGTCGATAAGGCGGCGCATCTTGGCCTCCGTCTCCGCGTTGCGCGGCCCCTTCCGAAGCTCCGCCATCTCCCCTTCGATGTACTTCACCCGGTCGCCGGCTTCCATCTTGTCCAGCTTCTTCGCGCGCGCCCAGTCGGCCTGTAGTTCCTTGCGCTTCTCTTCCAGGGCGGCCTGCTGTTTGTCAAGCTCTGCCTGGCGGGCCTTCTCGGCCGTGATCTGCTTTTCAAGGTCGTACAGCTTTTCGACCGCATCCTGGCGCTCATTTTCGAACATAAGCTCGCCCGAACTGGCGAGCTGTTCTTTCAGGTCGTCGCGTCGCGCTTCCAGCCCGGCAAGCTTGCCGCTGCCTTTTTTCTTCTGCTCCGCTTCCGCCTCGATGGTGTCGTAGTGCTTCGTTTCCTCAAAACGCTCCCTCTGGGCTTTTAGTTCTTGGCTTTTCTTCTCTCGCTCTTCCTGATCCCGCTTACGTGCCTCTTGTGTCTGGCTTTCTCGTCGGGCAATCTCCGCCTGGATAGCCCGCTCCTCTTCTAAATACTTTCTCCGGCTTTCGTCTGCGCTTTTGAAGTCATTTTCACTGTACCGTGAATCCCCTTTTGCCTGAAGCATCGCTTGAATGTTGGCTGCGTTTTCCGATTGTTCGCGTCTTTTCTTTGTGAAATGCAAGTCATGCTGAAGCTTATTGTCGCTCATGCTGCCATAATCAGGGCCACCCCTGTCGGACTTCAACTCCTCGTAGGACTGGTTCGCGTCCGCGATGCCCTGCCGGGTTTCCTCCCATTGCTGGCGCGCCTCCCTGGCCGCTTCTGCCGAACGTTTGAAGTGGGCGGCGAGTCCAGCTACTGCGGCTGCGATGCCTGCAATCACAAGCAGCACGGGATTGGCGACGACGGCCGCGAAGAACTCCTTTGCGGCCATGCTCGCCATCTTGAACGCCCCCACAACGTCGCCCATCATCAGGCGGGAAAAGGCCTGGTTCGCCAGCTGCAGGCCTCCTATGGCCTTCCCCGCGCTTTGGGTGAACCGCTCGTACTCTTTCGCGCTGGTCGTGGCCGTCTGCGCGGCCTTTGCGGCGTCGCGGACGGCCTTGGCGTTTTCGAGGGTGGCCTGCGTGTTGTCCTTGACGGCCTTGGCGTTGTCGCCGGTGGACTTGGTGTCCTTTCCTGCCGCGGCGGCGTGGGCCTGCAAAGCGGAGGAGGAATCCTGGGCGGCGGTTCCGGCGCTGCCGAGGGTCTTCACCAGCTCGCCGAGCTTGGCGTTGGCGGCGTCTGCGCCGTCGAGGGCGACTTCGATCTTGACCTTTGCGTCAGACATTATGGGGGGCCTCCGCTGCGGGCTGCTGCTGTTCCGTCTTGGCCTTCCGGGCCTCGCGCGCGGCCTTGTCGGCGGCCTCGGCGGCATCCTCGGCGGCCAGCCATTCGAACGGCTCCCTGCGCGGCCATTCCTCCGCCCCGTGCTCCAGCAGCTCGCGCGGCGGCACGTGTTCCAGGCTAAGCCCGCGGCCGTGCCCGGCCGCACGCCCATCCTCCGAAAGCGCGCACGCCGCGCATGGCGTGTCCTCCCACCGCCTCCGCTTCCATATCCGCTCCATCTCCTCCCCTGCGTGGGGGCATTTGTGGCAAAGCCCAAAGTGCTGCTTCCCACATGCCGGGCATCTCCCTTTCGCCATTGTCGCGCTCTCCGTCCACGGACGCGCCACCCTTCGCCACTGGCCCCCTTGTCAAGCCCCAGCCGCCGCGCCGCCCTGCCCCCGGCCGCCACCCATGCCACCCTGTCAAAAAAAGCCCCCGCCGGGGAGGGTGGCTGTCCGTGGGGGGTGGACGTCCCGGTGGGGGGCAAGATGGTCGGCGTGAAAAAGCCGAAAGGACAAGGCAAAACCGCGCCGACGCCCCGATTCTCCCATCCCTCCGCTGGCCGGGCAAGATGAAAAACGACAAAAATGTCGGTTTTACGGTTTTGCGGGATGCCCCCCGTTTTTGAATCATCTTGTCAGCTTTTGCACGAAATTGCGCAAACCATGACGCAAATAAACACTTTTTCTGCGCATCCTGCCCCCTGTTGCTCAAATCTACCGCACTTTTTGACACGTCGCGGCACTGCCCCCTAGCCCTCGTCCCTGTCGAAGAACAAACGCTTGACTATCAGGCCCGGGATGATAGTCTTCCAGCCACCGAAGGTGGTTCCGGCGCTGGAATCCCCACCCAAGGAGGCCCCCGGCGAGCGTCCCGTCGATGGGGCCAGTTTTTTGTAGGCCAATCGCCCACGACGATGACTCTCGAAATCCTTCAACTTCGATGAATGGTACCAACTCGCCACGCGGGCGGTCGCATCGTAGACGAAAACATGGGGCATTCTGCGCTTGCCCTTTTCGTCGATGGTCAACTTCAAAAACACCATCCCCCGCTCGTCCATCCATATCTCGTCGGCGTTTTGCACCGCGTCCTTCACGCGCTCCCAGTCCTCCAGACGTTCGGGAATGACCCAACTCTTCCCTTCTTTTTCCCAGTGATCGATGACGTCACGATCCGTCCGGATGGTAATGCCCAGCGGGCAGGGTATTCCCTTCCCCGCCTCAATCTCCCGCCGTGCCTGGTCGGAATCGCACTTCCCGACGTCCTTTGTCGGCGTCCAGTTCCTCACCGGGTGCTCGGCCTTCCACTGGGCCGACGCCTCTTCCGAGAGGGCGTTTTCCCGGATGGCCCGCAACTTCGCCGCCGTTTCGGGGTCGGGACCGTCCCCCGGCTCCGCCGCTGCGCTTGCCACGGGCGGCCCCTTGCGCCCGCCGTCGTCGCTGCCGCCGCCGGTTGCCGTGCCGGCCTCGACCCGCCTCCTCTCCGCCTCCCGCCTCACCGCCTCGGCCGCCGCCCGGCGCCTTGCCTCTGCGCGTTCGGCGTCGGCGGCCGCCTTGGCCTCTTCGGCGGCCTTGTCGCGGGCCTCGGCCTCCATCTGGGCCTGCTTGGTCCGTAGCTGCTCGACAAGCCGCGCCTGCGTCTGTTTGAGTCGCACCTGCTCCACGGGATCCGGACCGGGGTCCGGGGGCGTCTGCGGGGGGGGCGCGGGCGTGGGTGGCGTCCATTCGATTCTCCCGTCCGGAGTGAACGTGACGCTCCCGCCTTCGTGCTCCTCGATGGTTCGTTTCAGCCATTCGCGCTCCGTGTCGCCCATCCCCTGCACGCTCGCGCCAAGCTGCTCCTGGAAGCGTTCGCCGGGGTTGGCGATCTCCTCGTCCTCCGCCACCAGCCCCAGTTCGACGGCCCGGTCGCGGTCCACGTATCGCACCCCCATCCCGCTGTTGTAGTCGAACGGCGGGAACGGCTGCCCGAACGCCGAAAGCGCCACCCATATCGGGGAGTCCTTGCGCGCGATCCACTCGCCGCTCCTCGCCACGCCCTCCCACCCCACGTCGTCGGCCGCCGCCCGCCAGCGCGCCGCCCAGTCGCGGGGCTTCTCGCGCGCCTCCTCCCGGATCAGCTCCTGGGCGGGCCACTCGAAAAGGATGTCCGGGTCGTTGTTCCTCTCGAACCGCGCCCGCTCCCGCGCCGTGTCCTCGGCCATCTGGCCGATCAGCCGCAGCCGGCTTTCGTCGGCGATGTCCTCCATGGGCCGCGGCCCCGTCGGGGTCAGCCCCCGTTCCAGCGCCCGCGCCCGCATCTCGCCGACGATGTCCTCCCTGGACATGAGGACGGTCAGATCTCCGCGCTTGACGCCGCTCCCCGGACTAGGGAGGTGCGTTTCGGGGTCCACCTCGACCTCGAGCTCTTCGGGCGTCCAATGGTGCATCTTCAAGTCCCGCACCCGCCGCCGCGCCCCTTCCAGCGAATCCAGGCAGGCCGCCTTCAAATCCGAAACGTGCTGCGCGTGCGCCACCTTCGCGCTCCAGAACGCCCGCTCCCGGACGCCGATGGGCATCGCCCCCCACTGCTCCGCGGACATGGAGGACGGTACCGCCGCCCGCCCGCCGAATATGCCCGTCGCCTCCGGCATCCCCTAGCCCTCGCCCCCGTCCAGCCTCGCCAGCGTCGCACGGTCCGCGTCCGTCAAGCCCAGGCACAACGTGCCGGCCTCCGCCGCCGCCGCCGCCAGCCGCTCCGCCGCCGCCAGCCG
>JAFTAH010000008.1 GCA_017458625.1 Kiritimatiellia bacterium
CCCCTCCCATGAACCCTCCCGTCCTGCCCGTCCTGTGCGTCTTTTTCCCCCGCCCTCTTTTCACTTTTCTCTTTTCACTTTTCACTGCGGCGCTCTGCGCCGCCTCCCCCTCCTTCTCCCCCCTCCAAATCGGCCTCAACTCGCCGTTTCACACCGGCCCCGGCGGCGACGAACTCCAGCTCGTCTCCCCCGAAACCGCCATCATCGGCCTCCGCCTCAACCTTCCCGTGGCCTTCAATCACGACGTCGCCGGCCTCGACATCGGCCTTTTCTCCTATGCCGATAACTTCTCGGGCATCCGCCTGAACCTCGGATCCTGGACGGACAAAACCGTCCGTGGCGTCGATGTTTCGCTGTGGGCCATGATGCTCGAGGGAAGCGAATTCGGCGGCATCCAAATCGCCGGTCTGGGCATCGCCCATCACGTGCGCGGCATCCAAGCGGGCCTCCTGACCTACGGCGACATCCGCGGTGTGCAAATGGGCCTCTGGAACACGGCCATCGACCTCCGCGGCCTCCAACTCGGCCTCGCCAACTTTTCCGACACCTCCCGCGGCCTCCAACTCGGAATCTTCAACTCCTCCGGCACCGTCCGCGGCCTCCAACTCGGCCTTGTCAACTACGCCTGCTCCCTCCGCGGCCTCCAAATCGGCCTTCTGAACATCGTCCCCGACTCCTCCCTCCCCGTCCTCCCCCTCCTCCGCGCCTCCTTCTGACCCGCCCCCCCTTGTGAGTCGTCCCCTTGCAAGTTTTGCCGCGGCCGTCCCGTCGGCCGCCTCCCCCGTGCAAACCACGTTTTTCCTCTTGCCACCCTTCCCGCCCCTGCGTTATAAATGATACGCAATGACCCGCCTGGCCCCATGCTTCTCCGCGGCGCTCGTCGTCGCCGCGCTCCTCGCCGTTTCCGCGCGTCCGGCGCAGGCGGTGCAAGTCCGCATCGCCTCCTACAACATCCTCAACGGCCTCGACACGGGCAACGACAGCGCGGCTTCCTCGAAAACGCGCGAGGACGACTACTGGCAGGTCGTCGACTCGATCCGCCGCGTGGACCCCGACATCGTCGGCTTCGCCGAGCTGAACAACTCCGACGCCGCCCAGCTCCCCAGGCTGGCCGCCCTCCTGGGCTACCCCTACTACGCCTCCAGCTCCGAAAAAATGCACACCGGCACCTATCGCCAGGGCGTCATCAGCAAGTTCCCCATCGTCTCGGCGACGCTCGAAAAGGAAACCGCCGTCGACCCCGAAGCCGCCGAGTTCAAGCGCTGGCCCATCCACGCCGTCATTGCCGTCCCCGGTGCCCTCAACCCCCTCCACGTCTTCGTCGTCCACACCCACCCCGGCACCACCGGCAAGGGCAACCGCCTCTGGCGCGCCATCAACGCCTGGCGGATGCGCCAAATCCTCTCCGCGATGAACGAGGCCCTTCCCGAAGACGTCGAATACGTCCTGATGGGCGACTTCAACGACAACGCCTACGGCGCAACCGGCGCCGGCCAGCATTCGGGCTTCGACCGCACCTACTACGAGGAGCGCCTCGCCGCAGGAACCCTCTTCGACTCCTGGTTCCACCTCGGCAGCGACTTCCCCTGGTCCACCAACCAATCCTTCGTCCTCCCCTACAAGCTCTACCCCACCGAGCGCTTCAACGACCTCGCCCCCGCCGCCGACGTCTTCCGCACCGGCCTCGCCGACGAAGAGGACCACGTCACCTACCCCTCCTCCGGCCACACCCTCGACTACATCCTCTTTTCCCGCGAAATCCGCGTCAACCCCTTCGGCTCCCCCGCCTGCGAGGTCTACTGGGCCGCCAACGACGCCGAAACCGACCCGCCCGGCCTCCCCAAGCCCGGCCCCTGGCTCCCCACCCTCGCCTACGGCAGCACCCTCACCGAAAACAGCGGCGGCGGCCTCGACCACCTCATGGTCTTCGGCGATTTCCAGATGATCGACGAAGTCCCCGGCCTCGCCCCCATCGCCATGGTTTCCGAAGTGGCCGCCGTCCCCGGCGCCCGCGGCGCGTCGTTCGTCGAGGTGGCGAACGCCGGCGGCCTGCCGCTCAACGTGGAAGGCTGGTCGCTCGAGTTCTACCCCAATGGCGTCCCCCAGCCCCTCCTGACCATCCCGCTTTCCGGCACCCTCGCCCCCGCCGCCGCCTGGTGGGCCGCCGGCAACGCCGCCGCCGCTTCCAACGTCTGGAGCGCCGTCTGGGACCACGCCCCCGACGCCGTCGCCCCCTACCTCGCCGACTATCTCGACGGCAACGACACCTTCGTCCTCCGCAACGCCCGCGGCGACCTCCTCGACATCTACGGCGAAATCGGCGACAACGGCCTCGACGCCCTCTGGAACTACGCCTCGAATTCCGTCTCCCGCCGCGCCGGCATCACCGAACCGTCGCCCGTCTGGAACGCCTCCGAATGGATCTTCCGCCCCGTCTCCGGCGCCACCCCCGGCCTCCACGTCGCCCTCGACGCCGCGGACGTCTCCGTCGCCGCCCCCGCGTTCTCCCCCGCCGTTCCCGTCCCCGGCGAGCCGTTCGACGTCTCGGCCGCCATCCGCCCGAACCTCCTCGCGTCGAACGTCTCCGCCACCGCCCTCTTCAGCGTCAACGGCTCCCCGTGGAGCCATCCCGCCGTCCTCGCCGCCGGAACCGGCAACGTCTGGTCCGCCACCGCCTCCCTGCCCTTCGCCGCTGGCGACGACCTCCTGGCCGTCGTCCAAGTCGATTTCGACGGCCCCGGAGGCCTCTCCCCCGCCTTCTCCCCGCAGACCTCCGTCGCCTGCCCCGCTCCGGCCGACGCCTCCGGCACCCTCTCCCGCCCCCTCTTCAACGAAATTTCCGCCGTCTCGTCCCCCTTCGTCGAAATCATCGGCCCCGCGGGCCTCTCCCTCGACGGCTGGACCCTCGAACACCACGACGCCTCCCCATCCGCCCCCGCCCTCCTTTGGTCCGAACCCTTCCCGTCCTCCGCCGCCCTCTCCTCCGGCCTCGCCGACGAATGGGGCAACCCCGCCGGACTCTGCGTCTTTGCCCCCGCCGAACCGTTCGCGACTGACCGCCCCGCCGCCCTCGTCCTCCGCGACCCCTCCGGCGCCGTCGCCGACGCCATCGCCTGGCGCCCCTCCCCCGACTCCGCAATCCTTGACGATTTCCTCCCCGACTGGACGCTCTCCACCAACGCCGCCCCCGCCGTCCCCAACCACCTCCGCATCCTGCCCGACCCGCCCGCCGCCTCCGCCTCGTTCCAGGCCCCTAACGACGTCATCGCCTCCCCCGCCTGGTTCTCCGCCGCCCCCTCCCCCCTCGCCCTCAACCCCTCGCAGGCCTCCGGCGCCCTCCGCCTCGTCCGCGCCGACCGCGACGCCGATTCGCTCCCCGACGACCTCGACAACTGCCCCGACACCCCCAACCCCGACCAATCCGACATCGACGGCGACGGCGTCGGCGACCCCTGCGACGACGACATCGACGGCGACGGCGTCCCCAATGCCCTCGACAACTGCCCCGAAACGTGGAACCCCCGCCAGGAAGACTTCGACGCCGACGGCACCGGCGATGCCTGTGACGACTCCGCCCCAACCGCCAACTTCGAGACGCTCTGGCTCCCCTTCGAGAACATCTCCAACCCCGTCGCCGGCTCCTCCGACTTTTCCTCCGACGGCCGCGACTGGTCCTTTGCCTCCGCCGGCACCGTCGACGCCCCCGGCGTCCCCGCCATCGGCGAACGCGCCGCCCTCCTGCTCCCCGGCGGCACCCTGACCCTCTCCGGCCCCCTCTCCAACGGCCTCCACTCCGTCGCCTTCTTCCACGCCCCCGCCTCCGCTTCCCCCGCCTCCTTCCTCGTTGAAACGTCCCCCGACGGCGCCGCTTGGACGACCCTTGCCGCCATCCCCTCCACCGACCCCGCCGCCCTCTCCCGCGCGCAAATCTCCGGCCTCGGCATCGCCGACCCGGTTCATTTCCGCATCCGCCTAGACCCCGACTCCCCCGGCCCCGCCGTCCTCGACCACCTCCTCGTCGCCTCCTTCGCCCGCGTCGCCCCCGACGTCGACCTTGACGCCCCACTCTCCCTCTACGCCGACGGCACCCCCCGCACCAACTCCTTCACCGTCCTCCCCGCCAACGCCTCCTGGTCCGTCGTCTACACCAACTCCGCCGGCGTCTCCACCGCCGCCCCCTCCGACCCCGGCGTCTGGTCCGCCGTCGTCACCGTCGACCAGTCCGACTCCGTCCTCGCCGCCACCTTCGTCTTCCCCTCCTCCCTCGTCCTCCTGGCCCCGCCCGCCATCGTCCCCGGCGAAGTCGACGCCACCCCCGTTTCCGCCACCGTCCGCGCCACCGTCACTCCCAACCGCCCCGACGCCGTCACACCCATCGTCGAATATACCACCAACACCTACTCCTTCGCCTTTGCCTACAACCGCCAGGGGAAAGTCGCCGCTTCCCCCGAAGTCTCCGGCTACGACCCCGTCGCCATCTCCGCCACCCTCCCCTCCCTCCTCCCCGCCACCCTCTACCGCTGGCGCGTCCTCGTCGACGGCGTCTCCGGCCCCACCAACGAATTCACCACCCCCGCCGTCCACGCCCCCGCCCCCCCCGAAGCCCTCGCCGTCGCCTCCACCTCCTTCCAGGCCTCCTTCCCCGCCTTCCTCAACGCCACCAACTACCTCCTCGACGTCCGCACCGGCGAACCCGTCTCCGTCACCAACGCCGCCGACTTCGCTCCTTGGATCGCCTTCACCAACAACATCTACAACCCCTACATAGTCTACGAACAAGAAACGGCCGAGGGCACCTGGTCAGTCCGATCCGCCGACCACTATGCCTCGTCGGAATCCCTCTACTTCTACGGTGGCGGTTGGCTCGCCACCCCGCCCCTCGACAATGTCGTCTCGGTCTCCTTCACCGCCCGGGGCCACCGCGCCAAGACCACCGCCACCCTCGCCGTCCGCCGCCCGGGCGAAACCCTCTTCACGGACGCCGCCACCTTCGACATCCCGAGCTCCGGGAAACCCGGATTCACCCACGATTTCGGCAACCCCCTCCCCGCCGGGACCGTCCTCCGCCTTTCCTTCGCAAGCAAGGCCTACCTCTTCGCTTTCTCCTTCACCCGCGCCGACTCTTCCTCCGTCGCCTCCGTCCCCGGCTACCCCTTCTCCATCCCCGCCACCCTCGTGAACGCCGCCTTTTCCATCCCCGCCGCCAACCTCCCCGCCGACGCCCTCGTCCACGCCTTCCTGCAAGCTCAGGGCCCCGGCTGGACCTCCCCCTGGTCCGCCGCCGCCGACATCCAGCTCGCCCCCGCCGCCACCCCCGAAGCCCTCTTCGCCGAATGGCTCCTCTCCCGCTCCCTCGCCCCCTCCGCCTACCCCGCCTCCGGCGACTCCGACCGCGACGGCGCCTCCAACTGGGACGAATTCGTCGCCGACACCGACCCCGCCGACCCCGCCTCCCTCCTCCTCCTCCGCGCCAACCCGACCAACCCCTTCCTCTGGACCTTCCCCGCCTCCACCGCCCGCTGGTACCGCCTCCTCGCCAAGACCAACCTGCTCTCCACCGACCTCGAAACCCTCTCCCTCGGCCAAGGCGCCCCCGGCATGGCCGTCACCTCTCCCCCCCTCCCCTCCCGCTTCCTCCTCCTCCAAGTCCTCCTCTCCCCCCCCTCCGACGATGACTGACCTCTCTGTTTCCTCCGCATTGAAAACGCCCTTCTCCCATTTTCCTCTTTTCACGTCCCCTTGCCCTCCACCCGTCCTCCATGCCACGCTCCCGCCATGAACACTCTCTCCGTCGCCCCCACCCGTCCCCGTCGCCGCCACCCCGTCTGGCGCACCCTCGCCGTCATCGCCGCCGCCCCCGCGCTCGGCTTCGCCTGGTTCTTCGGCTCCATCCTCTTCATTTTCGGCTCCGTCCAGGCCGGACTCCACGTCACCTGCCTCCTGGCCTTCTGCCTCGCCCTCTTCGCCCTGGTCCTCGGCTGGGCCGCCGGCTGGCGCTGGCTCCGGCGCATCGGCATCGTCGCCGCCCTCCTCGCCCTCGCCGTCTCCGGCGCCGCCGCCCTCCACCGTTGGATCACCGTCGACCGCTTCGAAACCGTCCCCGAACCCGTCGGCTCCGTCCAGTGGTGGCGTTTCAATCCCTTCGACGAAGGCAACGAACTCCCCGCCTGCGACGCCCCCGCCGAATATCGCTTCCAGGACGGCGGCCCCCGCCTCCGCGCCGCCTACGCCCTCTACCCCATCGCCGCCGCCGCCGTACAGGCCCTCGGCACCCCCGAAACCTACACCGCCTACGACGCTTGGATCCGCCTCTCCTACGGCGGCTCCGATGACCTTTTCGAATCCCTCTACCATGAACGCCACCGCGAAATCGATTGCCATTGCGACGCCGTCTTCGGCCTCGCCCCCTCCGACGATCAAGTCGCCGATGCCGCCGCCCACGGCGTCGCCTTCGACCTCACCCCCGTCGCCCGCGACGCCTTCGTCTTCTTCGTCCACGCCGACAACCCCTGCACCAACCTGACCACCTCCCAAGTCCGCGACATCTACTCCGGCCGCGCCACCACCTGGCGGTCCGTCGGCGTCCCCTTCGACGCCCCCCTCCTGCCCTTCCAGCGCAACAAAAACAGCGGCAGCCAGACCACCCTCGAGCGCATCATGGGCGACGTCCCCATCATGCCCCCCCTCGAAGAAGACCGCCTGGGCGGCATGGGCGACATCTTCCGCGACGTCGCCGACTACCGCAACCGCCGCGGCGCCCTGGGCTTCTCCTTCCGCTACTACGCCACCGAACTCGTCGCCGCGGGCAAAATCCGCCTTCTGTCCCTCGACGGCGTCCCCCCGACCCCGGAGAACATCGCCTCGGGCCGCTATCCCTTCGTGACCGACTCCTACCTCGTCACCACCACCGCCCCCCGCACCCCCGACGTCCAACGCCTCGCCGCCTTCCTGACCTCCCCCACCGGCCGCGCCCTCGTCTCCGCCCTCGGCTACATCCCCCCCTGACCCCCGTCCTTCCCGTCTTGCCCGTCCTGCGCGTCCTTTTTTCCCTCCCCCTGTTGCGCATTTTTGCAGATTTTTTACAATTCCATGACAACTTGCACCGCTGTTTCTGCTTGAATGGGGGCGAGCCGGACATGGGGTCCGGCGCCCAACCAACGAGGTCATCGCCATGAAAATCCGCATCGTCCTGTCCATCGTCCTCGCGACCGTCGCGCTCGCCACCGTCGCCGCGCAGGCCAAATCCAAGCCTTCCCGCGGCGTCAGCGTCGCCATCTCCCCCGAACGCCGCGTCCTCGCCGCCGACCGCCCAGAAGCCGCCCTCGTCAAGATCGGCCTCACCGGCGCCGCCCTCCCCCACGGGGAACGCCCCGCCGTCAACCTCGCCCTCGTCCTCGACCGCTCCGGCTCCATGCATGGCGACCGCATCGCCCGCGCCCGCGAAGCCGCCATCGCCGCCGTCGAACGCCTCGACGACCGCGACTACGTCTCCGTCGTCGTCTTCGACGACCGCATCGACGTCCTCGCCGGCGCCCAGACCGCCTCCCCGCAGAACAAGGCCGCCATCGTCGAAAAGCTCCGCACCGTCGAAGCCCGCGGCTCCACGGCCATCTTCGGCGGCGTCTCCGCCGGGGCCGCCGAACTCCGCAAAAACCTCTCCCGCAACCTCGTCAACCGCCTCATCCTGCTCTCCGACGGCCAAGCCAACGTCGGCCCCGCCTCCCCCGAGGAGCTCGGCCACCTCGGCGCCTCCCTCGTGAAGGAAAGCATCACCGCCTCCACCATGGGCGTGGGCCTGGGCTACAACGAAAACCTCATGGCCGCCCTCGCCGGACGCTCCGACGGCAACACCTACTTCATCGAAAACTCCGACGACCTCCCGCGCATCTTCAACGCCGAACTCGGCGACGCCTTCCAGGTCGCCGCCCGCGACGTCCGCCTCTCCGTCCGCTTCGACGGCGCCCACCCCGTCGAGCTCGTCGGCCGCGACGGCCGCATCGAGGATGGCACGGTCTCCGTCGACTTCAACCAAATCTACTCCACCCAGGAGAAATACGTCCTCGTCCGCACCGAATTCCCCATCGGCCGCGACGGCGAAACCCGCCCCTTCGCCACCGCCGAAGTCATCTGGACCGCCCCCGGCACCGGCCGTCCCGGCACCGCCTCCGCCTCCGCTTCCATCTCCTTCTCCGCCGACGAACGCGCCGTCCGCGACTCCGCCGACGTCCACGTCATGGTCCAGGGCCAGCGCACCGTCAACGCCATCCGCGCCCAGGAAGCCCTCCGCCTCAACGCCGCCGGCGACTACGCCGGCGCCCAGCGCAAAATGGCCCTCAACCGCGAAGAAATGCGCCAACTTCGCGCCGGCTACGCTCCCCTAATGATGGCCGCCCCCGAAGCCGAAGCCGCCCTTGCCGACGAAGAATCCTGGAACGCCGACAAATGGCATGCCGTCGGCGGCGCCATCGCCCCCGCCGAATCCAAATCCATCGGCACCCGCGCCTACCAGGTGGAATTCCAGCAAAACACCTTCCAGGAGGGCTTCTGACCCCGCGGCCGCTCTCCCTCCATCGCCGTTTGGCCGGGCGGCCGCCGGGCCGCCCTTCCCTTTTCCCTTCGCCAACCCCCAAACCCGCCACAAGAAAGACCCTGCCATGAAACACCAAATCCGCACCGCCCTCTTCGCCCTCATGCTTTTCCTCCCTGCGTTTTCCTCCCGCGCCGAAACCGCCCCCTCACTGACCCCGGCCCCCATCGACACCCTCGCGCTCTACAAAAACGGCACCGCCCTCGTCATCCGCCGCGTCGAACCGCCCGCCAACGGCTCCCCCGTCCTCCTCGACGGCCTTTTCGCCCCCGCCCACGGCACCTTCTGGACCGACTCGCCCTCCCCGCTCTCCTTCCTCGCCGCCCACCGCACCGTCACCCTCCCGCCCGGCCACCCCGCCTACCCCGCCCCGACCCAAGCCGCCGGCGAAGCCACCGTCTGGGTCCGCATCCCCGGCGCCGTCGCCGAGTCCCTGCAAACCGCCGCCAGCGCCGACACCGCCTCGCACGTCTTCCTTTCCGACCCCGCAGGCGACCATCTCGTCGACATCCCCCTCCGCGGCACCATCCTGCCCGTCGACCTCTTCGCCGGACAGAACGCCACCCCCGCTCGGATCCCCGGCTATGCCGCCCCCGCCGCAATCCCAATGACCCTTCGGCTGGACAACGGCACCACCGTCAGCATCCCCCGCGCCGCCGTCGCCGGAGTCGTCGCCCAAGGCGCCCCCCGCGCCGAAACCGACGCCATCGTTTCGCTCCCCGTCCTCGAAGTCGCCGGCGCCACCGCCCCCTTCCGCTTCTCCTACCTCACCTCCGGCGCCGCCTGGGCCCCCTCCTACCGCATCTCCCTCCTGCCCTCCGACTCCGACGCCCTCACCGCCCGCATCGAAATGGCCGCCGAAATCCGCAACGAACTCGAAGACCTCTCCGGCGTCCGCCTCTTCCTCGTCTCCGGCTACCCCAACATTGAATCCGCCTCCGTCCCCAGCCTCCTCGCCTCCGGCAACACCCTCCCCGCCTTCCTCGACGCCCTCTCCACGCCGCCCTCCGAACGCAATCGCGGACGCGGCTGGAACTCCCAGCGCCCCATGATGTCACAAGCTGGCTGGACCGCCAACTTCGTCGCTGCCACGGACGAAGTCCGCATCCCCGCCCCCCTCCCCGACGTCCTCCCCGAAAACGCCGCCTCCGACATCCACTACCGCGCCGCCGGTTCCCTCACCCTCGCCAAAGGCGCCACCCTGCGCCTGCCCCTCGGCACCGCCGACGCCCCCGTCGAGCGCTTCGTCGAATGGGAACCCGGCTGGAAATACGACGAATACGGCCGCCGCCAGAAAGACGACCTCGAAGAGCAGCGCGTTCCCTGGGACGCCCTCCGCTTCCGCAACCCCTTCGACGCCCCCCTCACCACCGGCCCCGCCTTCGTCTTCGACGCCTCCAAGCCCCTCCTCGCCGACGGCGAACCCGCCGCCGACCGCCCCCTCGGCCAGACCACCCTCCTCTGGACCAACCCCGGACAGGAAGCCACCCTCCGCGTCACCAAGGCCCTCTCCGTCGCCACCACCTTCGACGAAACCATCCCCGGCCGCATCGAAGACTACCCCACCGTTCCCTGGGACAACATGGGGACCCGTTTCCGCCGCGTCGAAGTCGAGACCGCCGTCACCGCCGTGAACCACCGCTCCGACCCCGTCACCCTCGTCATCCGGCCCACCGTCGTCGGCGAATACCAATCCGCCTCCATTCCTCCCGACTCCGTCCAGACCGAAGGCTCCCGCGAGGCCCGCAACGGCAACGGCGACCGCCAGCCCAACCCCACCCAGAAGCTCCGCTGGTCCGTCCCCCTCGCCCCCGGCGAAACCCTCTCCCTCACCTACCGCTACACCACCCTCGTCCGCCTCTGACCCGCCCGTTTCCTCCGCGTCCCCCCCCTCCCTCCCGGAGGGGTCTTTTTTTCTCCCCCTCCCCCCTGTCGTCCGTCGTCTGTCGTCCTCCGTCCTCGTCTGACCGGGCGGTCCCCGTGCCGCCCCTCCCTTCTCCCTCCTCTCGCTTCCCTTCTTCTCCGCTCCTCCTTTCCTCCGTTTCCTCCGCGTTTTAACCCTCCCCCCTCCGCTCCCCTGCGCGAGTTTTCCTTCCGTCCTTGCGCCTCCCCCTTCCCCTCGCTACAATTCTCCCCCCCGTGACCCGCTTCCTCCGCATCTACCTCCTCGCCATCGCCCTCCCGGCACTGCTGCTGGCCGTGTTCGGGGCGTTCCTCCTGCGCGCCGACGCCCGCGCCCGCGCCGCCGAACTCGCCGAAAACCGCCGCTGGCGGGCCGAGCGCACCGCCGACGACCTCCAGGCCTCCGCCCGACGCCTGCTCGACGCGCGCCTCGACCGCCTCGCGGCCCTCCCCGACGCCCCCGCGCGCCTCGCCGCCCTCCGCGAACTCGCCGCCGCCGACCCCTACGTCCGCAACGCCTTCCTCTGGCGCGAAAAAGAAGGCTGCGTCTGGCCCCGCCGCACCGGCGCCACCGAAGAAGAGCGGCGCTTCCTCAACCGTTGCGAACCCCTCTTCTCAGGCGCCGTCCCCTGGACCCCGCCCTCCACCAACGCCGCCCCCTCCGACGCCTCCGCCCCCTCCCGCGGCTACCGCCCCTGGGCCGCCGGCGACCGCCACGAACTCCTCGCCTGGGTCCGCACCGCCCCCGGCGAAATCTGCGGCTTCGAATTCGAGACCATGCGCTTTCTCGCCGACCTCGCCGCCGACTGGTTGGAATCCCCCTACTCCCAACGCCTCGGCCTCCGCAACACTTGGCGCCGCACCGCCCGCCAGTCCGCCCCCCGCCTCCTCGGCTCCCTCCACGACCCCTCCGGCACCCCCCTCGTCCCCCCCGTCGCCGACCCCGCCGACCCCACCCCCTTCGACCCCTCCGCCGAGGCCTCCCTCCTCCCCCTCTTCCCCGACTGGCACTACCGCCTCTCCCCCGCCCGCGACGCCTCCGCCGCGTCCGGCTGGCTCCCCGGAGACCTCCTCTCCGGCGCCCTCTCCGCCCCCGCCCTCCGCCTTGCCTTCGGCGGCGTCCTGTTCGGGCTCCTGCTCCTCTCCCTCGTCGCCGGCGGCGCCGTCCTCCTCCGCGCCGCGCGCCGCGAACGCCTCGACGCCCTCCGCAAGACCGACTTCGTCTCCAACGTCTCCCACGAACTCCGCACCCCCCTCACCTCCATCCGCGCCTACGCCGAACTCCTCGCCGCCGACCGCCTCCCCGACCCCGCCCGCCGCCGCCGCGCCCTCGACACCATCTCCGCCGAATCCGCGCGCCTCTCGCGCCTCGTCGACACCCTCCTCGACTTCTCGCGCCTCGACCGCGGCACCCGCCCCCTCTCCCCGCGCCCCCTCGACCTCGCCCCCCTCGCCGCCGAAATCGCCGACTCCGCCCCCTCCCGCCCCGCCTACGCCCCTCCCCCCGCCCCCGTCATGGCCCTCGCCGACCCCGACGCCGTCCGCCAAATCGTGCTGAACCTCCTCGACAACGCCGCCAAATACGCCCCCGGCGCCCCCCCCACCCTCGAACTCGCCCCCCTCCCTTCTGGTGGCGCCACCCTCTCCGTCCTCGACCGCGGCCCCGGCATCCCCCCCCGCGACGCCCGACGCATCTTCGACCGCTTCGTCCGCCTCGACAACTCCACCACCCGCACCACCACCGGCTACGGCCTCGGCCTCACCATCGCCCGCCGCCTCGCCCTCTCCATGAACGCCACCCTCACCTACTCCCCCCGCTCCCCCTCCGGCTCCGCCTTCACCCTCACCCTCCCCCCCGTCCCTCCTTCGCCTTGTGCCCCCCCACCGTCTCGCGAATCGACGCATAACCCGAATCCGTGATGACCAGATGGTCGATCAACGGGACCCCCAAGTCTTTCGAAAGACCCATCAGCGCCCGCGTCGTCTCGATGTCTTCCTCCGACGGCGCCGGATTGCCGTTCGGGTGGTTGTGGGCGACGACGATGCAATGCGCGTTCCACCGAATGGCTTCCCGGAACACATCCCGCGGCATGACCCCGGACGAATTGGCCGTCCCTCGCGCAACGCGAATCGGCTCGCAAATCGGATGCCGCTGGGCATTGAGCGGCAAAACCCAGAAATTCTCGACCGCATCCCCTTCCTGCGCGATGAAGCGGAAAACCCGGTAGGCCTCTTCGGCATTCCCGACTTTCATCGCCTTCAGTTCGCTAGGCTTGACGCGCAACCTCCGGTAGCCAAGTTCGAACGCTGCCGCCAGCTCCAACGCCTTGACTTTCCCGATTCCCTTGATGGGCTCGCCCGGATTGCGCCGGTTGTAGTCGGCAATCTTCGCCAAAAGCGTCCGCCAGTCGGCATCCACCAAGTCCTGGATGCATCCGAACGCCCGGACAAGCCGCCTCGCCAGCTCCAACACGTCGCATCCCGGCGCCCCCGTCTTGAGCAGAATCGCCAGCACGGCTTCATCTTTCAAGTCGTGCGGACTTGCCGCCCGCTCCATCTGCTCGCGCGGCAACAGCTCGCTCGACACGCCGTTTTTGGCGAAATTGCTCTGTCGTTTTCCTGTCATGGCTTCTCCTCGATGGGCATCCCGACAAAACCGTTGAGTTCGTCCCGGAGCGCCCTCCAGCGCGGCAGCCGCTCGTCCATCAGTTTCACGAATGCCTTGGAATGGTTGGCGACCTCGAAATGCGTCAGCTCGTGCACGACGACGTATTCGACGCACCTCGGCGGCACCCTCGCCAGCGCCGCGTTGAACGCGATTTTTCCCTTTGTCCGGATGCAACTCGCCCATTTCGTCTTCATCTTGCGGATTTCCACGACCGGCAGTTCCCGCCCCAGCGTCTCGCACCACCCCCTCAATTTGCCCGCGATGCACTCCGCCAAAAGCCCCCGCTGCCACGCTTCGACAATCCGCTCCCGCCGCTCGCGCGTCGCTCCGCCCCGGACATGGAGCGTCAACCTCGTCCCGCACACCCCCACCCCTTCCCCCCTGTTGTCCTGCGCCTTGCCGCGTGCGGCAAGGCCCCCTGCCCTCTCCAGCCCCTCGCTCGCCCCAATCTCCGCCACCGCCAGCCTGTACCGCCTCCCCATCGCGTAAATGCTCTCCCCGCTGACATACTCCCTCCGCCCCTGCCTCGGTTGCGCGAGAATCGCCCGCCGCTGCTCCCGGATCCATCCGAGCTTCGACGCCACGTAGCTCCGGATGTCCCGCTCGTCCAATCCCTTCGGCGCGGAAACATGCACCCGCGCATCCGGCGGATACACCGCCAAATGCGTGTGCTTGATCTCCTTCCTCTCGACCTCGACCGTTATCCCAGCAACCTTCATCGCAAGCCTTTTCCTCGTCTTGCCGGCCGTCCCGCCCTCACATCCACGGCTCGTCGCTCATGTAGGAATCGCCGTCGAATTCCCCCTGCCGCTCCACGAGCTCGTAAACGGAAAGCGGATTGTAGTCCGTCCCCTGCAACGCATCCTCGATGGCCCGCTCCACCTTCCGCCGCCGGATGGCGTTTTTGCGGAACCCCGGCTTGGCGTTCGCGTCCACCGCCTCGTAGACCTTCAACGCCAGTTCCACGTCGCCCCCCAGGTTGTCGCAGAGATTCCGCTTCGCCTCGGTGTCCAACCGGACGTCCACCGTCCCCTTCCCCTCCTTGAGCTCCCTCGCCAGCTTCGCGATTTCGCCCAGCAGCTTTCCGTATTCGATCTTTTCCTTCCGGTAATCCTCCAGCAACCGGTTGATGCGTTCCGAAAACCGGTTGTACTCCGCCGGATTCGTCTCTTTCTTCCGGAAAATGTACCGCCGCACGTTCGCGACAAGCGTCTCCGCCACCCCCCGCTCGCCCCCCACTTCCGCCTCGAAGTCCCTTCCGACCCTCCCCCCACCCTTCCCGTCGGGCCGGATCAAGTCGAGGAACGAAAGGTCCTCGAGGTCGGCGAGTTTCACCGCGTGCCGGGCCGTCACGAAGTTGTCGAGAAGCGCCCTCATCTCCGCATCGTAAAGCCGGAGATCGACGTAATCCCCCATGCGTTTCATGATGGCCTCCCGCAACAAGTCGTAGTGGCGCACTTTCCCCTTGAGCGCCGACGCCTCTCCCGCGGAATACCCCGCCTCGTCCGTCTCCAGCGCGATCTCGCTCCACGCCCTCACCGCCGCGACACACGCCTGGTAGAAATCCTCCCGCAACCGCATTCCCGCCTCTCCGTCCTGCGCTTCGCCCCGTGCGGCGAAGTAGTCGCAGTATTCGTCCACCCCCTTCGGCGGCAACACCGGCTCCGACAGCGCGTCGCACCGCTCCAGCGCCGCCTCCAGCGACTTCCGTCCCTCCTCGAGCCGCCCCTTCAGCAACCCCTCCACGTCCGCCTTCTCGAAATTTCCGAACGCGCCGTTCGTGTAGTCGGCCACCGCCCCCTGGATGCTCTCGAACAGGTGCTTGTAGTCGATGATGTACCCGTACCGCTTCCGCTCGCCGTTCAGCCGGTTGACGCGGCAAATCGCCTGGAACAGGTTGTGGTCCGCCATCTTCTTGTCGATGTAGAGGTACGTGGCCGGCGGCGCGTCGAACCCGGTCAGCAGCTTGTCCACCACAATCAGCAGCTTCATCGTCGCCGGATGCTCGACGAACTCCTTCTTCGCCCATTCCTCGAACTCCTCGGGCGCCTTCTCCCCGCGCATCGCGCGGTTCATCTTGTGCTTGTATTCGGCCTCCGTCAGCTGCTCTCCCGTGAACCCCTCCGAAAGCTCCGGCTCGTCCCCCCCGTAACTCGTCACCACGGCGCAATGCCCCTTGAGCGGCGACAGCTCGTCGTTGAACATCGCCCAGAACCGGTACGCCTGGTAGACCGACTCGCACACGAGCATCGCGTTCCCCCATCCCTCTCGCAACGCGGGCTTGAGCCCCATGTCCATGCAGATGTCGGTGGCGATCCGCTGGATGCGCTCCTTCGCCGAAAAGAGGTGCTGCATCCGCGCCCACCGCTTTTTCAGCTCCTCCTTCTTCGCGGGCGCGAGATTCCGCGTCTTGTGCTCGAACAGCGCGTCGAACGTCGCGCTTTCCGCGAGATTCTGCTCCACGTCCCGCGACTCGTACCGCAAGTCCAGCACCACCCCGTCCTCCACCGCCTCGTCGAACTTGTACGTGTGGATGAACGGCCCGAAATTCGCGTAACTCGTCAGCGCCCCCTTCTCGCTCTTCAGCAGAGGCGTCCCCGTGAACCCGATCAGCATCACCTCCGGCCCCATGATCTTCTTCATGGCCAGGTTCATCACGCCCCCCTGGGTCCGGTGGCATTCGTCCACGAACACGAACACGTCCCCCTTCGCCTTGAACCCCGGCGGCAGCCGCTCCGCCAGCTCCTTCAAATAAACCGCCGCCGGCCTCTCCCCCCTCACCCGTCTCTCCCATTCCCTCTCCCCCCCGTCCTGCGCTTTGCCACGTGCGGCGAAGCCCCCCCTCTCCCTCCCCGCCCCCGCCCCGAACTTGTGGATCAGCGTCGTCACCAGCCATTCCCGCGACTCGTTCAACGTCGCGATCAAATCCGCCCCGCTCGTCGCCCGGTACGGCCTCTCCCCCGCCTCCTGGAACCCGTTTGCGATCTGCTTGTCGAGCTCGTCCCGGTCCGTGATGATCACCACCCGCGCGTCCGGCCGGTGCTCCTTGATCCACTGGGCAAGCCACACCATCGTCAGCGACTTCCCGGTCCCCTGCGAATGCCAGATGATTCCCGACTCCTTCCGCATGATCCTCGGCTTCGCCGCCTCCAGCGCGAAATACTGCGCCGGCCGCATCACCTTCTTGACGCCCCCGTCGAACACCACCCCGTCGTGGATGAACCCCAGCAGCCGCTCCTTCCCCAGCATCTGCGCCACCGCCCGGTCCAGCGCCCCCTCCTCCCGTCCTGCGCCTTGCCGCGTGCGGCAAGGCCCCTTCCCCTCCGTCCCCAGCTCCACCCACTTCGTCCAGTATTTCTCCGGCGTCAGCGTCGTCGCGTATTTCAGCCCCTCCGACTCGTTCCCCGCCATCAGCAGCTGCGCCGCCGCGAAGAACGCCGGAATCTCTCCCTCCTGCTGGTTGCGGTAGTGCTGCCGGATGCCCTCCGCCACGCTCACGTTCGCCTTCTTGAGCTCGATCACGCACAACGCGATGCCGTTCACCCAAATCACCGCGTCCGGACGACGGTGCCCCGCCGCCGCCACCTGCCGCCTGATCGTCACTTCCTCGGCCACCGCGAACGTGTTCTCCAGCGGATGTTCCCAATCGATGAAATACACCTGCTTCATCGGCTTTCCCGGCTCCGTCGGAACCGACAGCGGATACCGCAGCGTGAAATATGTCTCCTTGTTCGCCCGGTAAAGCTCCCCGTGCCCCGTGCACGCCATCCGCCGTGCCAGTTCCGCGATGGCCCGGTCCGCCAGCGCCGGCGCCAGCTTCTGCTTCCCGACCAGGAACGCCTTCAGCGCCTCCCTGTCCAGACACTCGTTCTCCCGCTCCGCGAAATTCCCCAGATACTCGTACCCCATCCTCCCGCACATCATCCCCACAATCCGCCTCTGCACCGCCCTCTCCGGCGACACCCCGCCCTCGGGCGGCTCGACCGGCTGGCTCTGCGGGGAAAGTGCCTCAACGGGAATTTCTTTGCTGTTGGTTTCCATGTTCCAGTCCTTTCATGGTTGGTGGCCGGACGTCCGGGCAAGCCCTTGAAGCAATGCCGAAAGCATGCCGTTGGGAGAAATGTCGCCGACCCAGATTTCGTCGGCGTGCCGCAGGACATATTCGTTGCACCACGCGGCAACTTTCTTGTTGAGGCGCGATCCCGGTTCCTGCGGCGACGCCAGCAGCGCCCGCCCCTCGCGGCACGCCGCAAGCAACTCCGGCGAAAGCCCGCTCTCGTCCGGAATCCCCTGCGGGCAAACCTGGATGACCCGCTTTCCCTTTGCCAGCGCCCTCCTGAGCGCCTCCCGTTCCTGCGCCGACGTGAACGTCGAAATCAAAACCGGTCCGGCTGAAGCCGTCCCCTCCGATTCCCCTCCATCATCGAAGTGGCCGCCTCCTGTCGCCCCCATCCTCCCACCCACATCGAAGTGGCCGGCTTCAGCCGGCCTTCTCCCCCAAACCCTCCTCGCCCGCAACCCGCCCGCCCCGAATCCCTGGCTCGCGACAAACGCAATCCGCCGCGCCTCCAGCAACTCCTCGTTCCCGAACAGGTGCGCCGTGCAAGCCCCGAACCGGTCGCCCGACCACCTCGCCGGATTCTCGCGGATGTACGTCTGCCACCCCGCAAACTCCTCGTCCCCCGAAACCAAATCGTCCCAGTAGCCGCGTTGCCACAGCCGTTCGCCGATGTCCTCCACCTCCCCCGCCCGCCGCATCTTCCCGTAGAGAAACGACGTCCCCCCCTTGAACCGACTCATCAAAAACCCGAGATGGTTCTCTCGGTTGCCCTTGCGCCAATGAATCCGCAAAAGGGCGTGGAAGTGGTTCGGCATCACCACGTGGTCGAACAGTTCTAGTTCCGGATACCTCCCCGGCATCCCTTCCCAATACTCCTCCACCGCCCGCCCCAGCCCGTTCAATACCACCCGCTCCCCCACGACCGCCCCCAACAGCGACTTGTTCTTCGCCACCTGCACCGTTACCGCCCACCACCCAGACCGATAATTGATCCCCTTGTTCCTCAGCGACTTCCGCCGATACCTCTCCCCCATCCCCCCCCCACCCTCATCGGCCCGGCCGACTTCAGTCGGCCCCATCTCCCATCCCCCCTCCCTCCGCCATCCACCCCTCGCCCCCTCTTCGCCCGCCTCGGCCAACGCCCGCCCGAATACCTGCCGCCCCCGATCCGCCAGCACACCCGTGACCATGCCTCCCCCCTGCCCCGAACAATCCCCCTCTCGCCCCTGCCTTCCCATGCGGAACGTCACTTCCTTGCTCGCCTCACCCATGTTTTCCTCCACTCTCCGTTCCGCGCTTCGCCGCGTGCGGCGAAGCCTCTGTCTATTCGAATGCCGTCGTTATTGTTCATTCCTCAATCCGAAATCCATCAATTTCCGCGAACACCCCTATTTTGACCAGCAGTGTTCCCTCCATGAAATGCAAAAGATATATGAACATTTCGTCAATACGCGCATGACACCCTTGCAGTTGCGGAATGATGTCGCCTTGCTCTGCAATGGTTACATCGGAGATTTTATGTCGCCGACCAATCTCTTGGTTAAGTTTCGCTGCGACTGAGTCAGTAATCTCAAACGCATCAGTCCATGTCGAGCCGCCAAGAATGGGCGTGTTATCTATCATCCCCCCTTCGTGCATGTAGCAATTGCGCAGAAAATAACTGAAGCAGATTTCCTCTCCACACAAACTGACTAGGATATCTTTTATCCCTAAAATGTCATTGTCCAAAAACGTCTCAACCAATTTGCTCCGAATCTTCTTGTTGGCCATACCACTGCCAATGATGTTGGACAATCGGTCATACAACGCCCAGCAAACCGCCAAGTACGCATCCATGGCCAAAATCCTTGAATCCGATACAGAGACGGAAACACCACCATATGTGCCAATCGGAGGAAGTGGGTGACATCTGTATTGTTGCAGACTGGAGGCAAGTCCCAAAAGTGCTTTTTCTGCCGCATCCCGCACTGTAAAAAGTGACAATGTATTCTGTAGCCCCGTGGTTGCGAAATGAATGGTTGTATGCCATGACGCGTAGATTTTGTCACGCATCGTATTGTTTTGCTTGTCCCTGACGTTTTGAATTCCGCGTTCAATAGCTTGTAATCGCTCCAACAAAGCCTCGATTTCCGACTTCAAATCAGTCATGTCGCTCCTCCTCGGCATATTCCTGTTCACGCTTGAGTTCCCATTCGGCTAGGTTGTGGGCCCAAACATAATACTCGTACATGTCCGAACTCCGTGGAGTCTCATCCTTGGCTTTTCTCGCGGCAATTTCTTTGTCGATGAACACGGATGGCACTTCGCCGGGCACGGCGGACCAAAATTCCATGGATTTTTGGAACGAATGATAGACGGAATATCTCTCTTCGCGGGGGACATCATGCTCGTTCATGTATCGACAAATGGGCATGACGATTTTCTGCCAAGCATCGGATCTCTTTTCATAACTTGAAGCCAGGCTTCCCAATCTCAGCAACTGCCAAGAGTCGACAACCCCTCCCGCCGCAAGATAACGGATGGTAAAGTCACTGACAGATGTCGCATCCTTGTCCAATGCCGCGAGATACGTGGGAAGTTCATAGATGGCAAAGTAGGTCTTCCCCGCCAAAGTCAAGCGGCACAAATCCTGGATGGCGGCATCGTCTGTTGTCGGAGACACCCATCGGGTCACGTCGAATTCATAAGGCATGAAGACGAACTCCGCCGACTTTTTCCCGTTCTCCGCCAATTCAATCCGGCGCTCAATCAAAGTTGCAAATGATTTCTGCGACATTCTATACCCGCAGGCTTGAGCCAAGAACCTGAATTCAGACCTCTCGAAACAATTCCCGCTAATGCCATATTCCCCGACCGAACTCACCAACCACTCAATTGGATTTGGAACTGCACGCTCACGTTCCCGCAGCACAACGAAATGGCTGTTGACGACAAACGACCACCAGACGTTCTCAATCGTTTGATTCTTCCCCCGTTCATTGTCCAAGACACGCTTGAATTGTCTCAAAACGCCCTCAGCATCCACTGGCAAAAAAGTGGGGAGTACGCTGGCAAGTTGTTCATTGTCGAATTTGCATTCTTCGGAACACAGGTAATCCATTTCCTGCCTTGTGACACTTCCGATTTCTTGGCTGCTTGCTCCTCCATAGGCAGACACAAGCAACCGTTCCTTCTCCTCCGCCGTGCCCACCAGTCGCCTGATTTCTGGGACGACATTGCTTTGGGGATTCCGGGACTTGCAGTTGCAAATCCACATCCGAAAAAAGAAAACAAAGAATCGCCATCGGAAAGAATTGTCTCCGCGTGGTTTCTTTATGCATTCATCGACGAATTCACTGAATGCATTTCCCGAGTTCGGCACATACAAATCCAGGCAAGCAGCGGCAAGGGTGTGACTGCGTCCGTAATCCGCGTCCGGCAGATTGGGATTTTTTGCCTTCAAAAACTCGGACGCCTCTTTGAAGAAAGCGATGATGGGCTGGGGACTTGCGGCTGTTGCAAAGCAGTCCCTCACTTGTTGAATCATGGCGGACATTGCGGCATTGTTGTCGTCCCAAGTGAACAATTCGACATAATTCCACTTGAAATGCTTCGTGTATTCCTCTTCGCACGCTTTGGCCAGAGCTCTCTCTTCCTTTGAATCTTCGTAATTCAATTCGTTTTCCCACAAACGGCGGGCGACTTCCAGCTCTGGGATGTAGAGGGAGTTGTCGCGGCGCTTGAGGATTTCCAACGTGCGCCGCAAATCATCAAGGGCAATCCGGCGATAATGGGGTCCCAGCGACTTGGCTGTTTGAGGGTCCGTGAAACCAGCCCCGCGCCATCCCCAGTGGGCATTGGCAAGAACCGCCCACATGTCAGGATTGGAAGAGGGAATTCCATTCTGCGACAGCAACTCAAACAGCAAGTCGCGGGAATTCATGGCACGATCCCAGTCCGGGGTGTCGGGCCGTATGTACCCATGAATGAACGTGAATCGCCGTCCCCATGATTCCACGGTCTCCCGTTTGCTTGACAGCAACCCATTCGCCACAATCGCATCGAATGGCCCAAACTCGTTTTGATGGCAGTGGCGGGTCAACTCTTCGCAAGCCAGCACCCGGAACTGTTCACCCCCGTCCAACTTGCGCAACAAGCGCAAAATCAGCTCTTCCGCCTTCTCCCCGGAGTTGGGCGTGTAGGCTCCCGACCGCTCTTCTTGATAGATGCGTTCAAAAGCACGCCACACCCTTCCGCTCAACGCTTTTGTCCGGGATCGCAGGGCAAGTGAATACAAAAAGGGTGCAACCTTCTCCAAGACCTGGGCATGATCAATCTTGCGATTCCCCCAGTACCGATTCTTGACGACTTTCGGAGGGGGGCGCTTGTCCCAAATCTTTTGAACGATGTCAAGGGCCGTCTCCGGCGCCATGGATGAAATTCGTTTTGCCCAATCGAACAGGCTCATTTGCTGCGTCACATCGTCGCGGTCCGCCAAATTCGTCAATTCGTCCGTTATGGGCCTGAAAAAATCCATGCGTTGTTCCGGTCCCAAGTAACAAGACGATAGCGCCGCAAGATTCTCGACAATGGTCTCTTTCCCCGGAATCTCCGAGCCAATCAATCTCCTGATGAACTCTTGCCCGAACGCTGAAATCCGATATGCGTTTTCGTCTTTTTCAAGCAACCATTCGCACAACACATGCTGGCGGACCAATGACGGTTCCGCCGAAAAACATGTCCGCAAGCGCCCCCACTTGCTCAACAAGCCCTTGTCCGCAAGATTCTGGAAGTCCGCGCATAACTGTTCGGAGGATTCGTGGAGCTCGTTTTCCAAAAATGAGATGATGGGATTCATGTCATCGCCCCCTCCCTCAAACACGACTTTTTTCCAAGCGCATATCCATCTCAAAACTTGCAACCGTCGCATCCGTGTGGGTTCGTCCCATTTCTCTATTGCCTTCCGGATTTGAACGCTGACCGCCTGAAGCAACTCGGGATAAAGATGTATCACCTTCCCGTTTTCACGGCTGTATCCCAGCAACAAACTGATCCATCCCGGCACGCCGCGGCTTAACGAATAAATCTGATCGGCCGCTTGCTCCGACAAGATGATTTTGCTCTCCTTCACCAGCTCGTTGATCATTTCTTTCGCAGCTTCTTCCGGCAAGGCATCAAGCTCAATGTGCTGGGTGTTGGATTGCAGTTGCTTCTCCCCGAACCAATCGCTGAATTCACTTTGGGAGCAACTAACGATGGCCTTCCAGGAACCTTTCTCCCCTGTCGACAGCTGTTCGTATACGGCATTCACAAGTGTGGCAGCCGCGGGGGAATCAATGACGAGGCATGTGCGTGTGCTTGAGCCATTTATGCCGCGCATCCAAGCGTCGGAACAAGACATGCTGTCCGGCAATCCCCAAAACACGCGCCAGTTTTTTTCGGACAACCGAACGGCGGCTTCATACAAAAACCGGGATTTCCCCGTCCCTGCTTGGCCATGGACAATGAGAAAACGGTGTTCCGGATCTTCGGCAAATGCATCCACCGTTTGAATCTGCGCATCTCGCCCGTGAAGTTTGGAGTCGAAATAATACTTCCCGAATTTTCCTTGCTCCAAAAAGCGGCAAGCCTCCGAGAGGCCGATAAATGCCCTGTTCTTTCCCCCAAAATACGCTTGTTCGACATCTGGCAAATTTGTCAACAATGCTTCGAGCTTGGTGGCATCCCAACACTCCAATTGCAGATGGAGATTGGAGTATTCATCGACAATCATTTTTTGCCATTTTTCGATATCCCACGGATTTTGTTCGAAATTCGCGACGAGCGTCCAATGTGTCACCTTTGACCAAAACCGGTAGTTTGGATGGCTTGGCTGACGAGATGTCCGGATGTTATCAAGCTCCCTTCGTGCGCGGTTAATGGCCTCATCTCCGCTCATCATTCGGCCATATTTTGCTTGGTAAACATGTGTTCGATCGGCACTGATAGCATCCTGGCCGCCGTCTTTTCCTGGACGCCCGCACAACATGATGCCCGGCTCCGTAAAAAACAGCACGGAGTGAACGAGCGACTCGAATTCCTCCCCGTCAAATATCGACCAATTCAATCTTCCCATGTCATAGCCTCGCGTCTCTTGAATTTGCTGCAAGCTTCAGCCCCATTGGCACATCGTCCCCCCATTGTCTAAAGAGTTCCCTCGGAGGGCAAAAGGACAATATCTCAAGTTGGTGGACCATGTTTCCTTCGCGAGAGTCTTGCCAATGCGGTTTCACTTTTGTGCTCCGCCATCTCCTTCGATTTTATCCCTGTCTCGTTTTTCAAACTCATCCAAAGTCGCCATGATGGACAGGTAATCGGTCTTGGATGACATCATGACCCATCGTCGCCTCAATAGATGATATTCATACTCCGAGATGAAGGGACGAACCTTCAGGCAGGACCTGTGGAAATAATCCCAGCGATCATGAGCAATCAGGTGGAGCAACAACATGAACAATATCCATGTCGTGCAACATACATTGAGGAAATACTGACCCCATGGGAAACACACTGCCCATGTTTTCTGCAGAACTACCTTCCAATCCACCCCACCTTCTGACGACATCGGAGCATCAGACTGCCCCGATTCTTTCGCCTCTTTTTGCGCAGACTGGATTGTGTTTTCATGCTGGGATGCGGAGCCACCTGAATCAATAGACACCATTTTGCTTTTCCTGTTGTCCCCAGCATCCTTTCCCCAATAATACCCAACCCACAGGAAGGTGATGAAAAGACAATGGAACATCATGGCAGGGAATAGAAAGATATCGGTTGGGTCAAACCTCGCAGCCACGACATACGACGTGGAACCCAGTCTATGCCATAAGGAACCTGCTGAAGAATACAAATAGGAGATAATAGAATGGACGATTTCCGTCACGATGACGGCATACACTATACCTTTGAGTTTTTGCATTTTGTTCGTAATTTTCGGCATCTCTGACTCTCCTTTCATCAACACACACCCAGTCAATAACTCCTTTATCTTATTTCTTTGAGTTTGCTTTCCTTGGGTTCTGCGCCCCGTCGCATGCGGCAAAGCCCCCCGTCCGCCACCAAACCCACAAGTCCCCCCCTCACCGTCGCCCTCAACTCCATCGGAGCGGCCGACTTCAGTCGGCCCAATCTCCCCGCCCCGCCCGCCCCCCATCGCCCTCTCCTCGCCTTTCTCCATCATCCCTTCCTCCCGCTCTTCTTGCCTTTCAGTTGCTCCCGCAATCGCGCGACTTTCCGGCAAAAAGACAGATTTCTCTGCAACTCAATCAGCAACAGCAACTCCCGATACGTGTTGTCATAACACTCTTCCAATTCCGCATCAGAAATTGTTTGGACCACGGCGTTCGCCTTCTTCCCGCGCTTGTTGTTGTGTCTGATATGAAAGCTGTTAAGACAACACCCCAACTCATCGGTCAACCAAGCATAGGTCTCCTTCATTTCATCATCCTGCAAGATGGGTTCCACGTAATGGCCGATCTTTCTCAACAGTTCCCGTTTCTTCTCCAGATCTCCCTTCAACCCATAACGGGTGTATTCCAATACTGCCCGTGCCGCTTCTACATCCGTCAAATCTTCGACGACGGTGGCCGCTAAGGCATCTTTTTGATAGATTGCAATAATCTTATTCGGTCCAATGCACTGTTTGTGATTTGTTTTCTCAAGAATGGTGTCAATATTTTTCTTAATGGCGGCGGCTCTTGCTCTCGTAGATTCATGACGAGAAATTTGTTTATTGAATTCATGAAGAATATTCAGCAAAATTTCACAATAGAACAACAACCCGCTCAAACTGGGCGCATTCCATTGGGGTGAATATTCCAGGAAGTAATCATTGAAATCCGTTGCTGTGCCGCGCAAGCGAAAATCCAGAAAATCTTCAGCCAAGTAATCCACCATATTCTTATTCGAAAGATCATATATGGCATCAAGTGCATCTGGCCCACACAAACGTTTGTTGGCAAATAAATCTTCCAACTGTTGACGCTCTCGTTCATAGTTCTGAATCGGCATTTTCAAGGCTTCGTAAAGATGCATATTGTTCTCCTGTAGTGACATCAAACTCAACTTCTCTCGGCAAAGTGCATCCGTTCATCTCTTGAACAGTTTTTGATACTCCTCGAGCATTTCAGGTTGCTTCTCCATCCAATCGACAACCCATGGTTGCAAATAGCACGGGAACTCCGCGACAAAACCCGCGGAGGGATAACGGACGGCTCTTGCATCGCGCAATTCCATGAAAGTTGGGTCATAGTAGTTGAATTGTCGGCCATGCTCCGGACTCAGGAACAACTCGCACAAGTATCCCCGCGCCGCGGGACTGAGCCGCGCAATCCTCTCGTCGGCATCCTTGCCCTTGTACAACCGCGACACGCGGTATTTCAACCACAGCATCCGCACGAAAACAGCCACCAAAAAGGCTGAAAAGAAAACGAGCAGAATCCCCAGCCAAGGCCCCAACCACTTCCGGAATCCGTCCAGTTGCAACCGCTGGACTATGTTTTCCGGGCCGAAGGCCATGACCCCGAAGAGAATGCTCTCGACAAGGCAGACAAGCTGGAAAATCCAGCTGTGAAAAAACCTTTCCACCTCCGCAAACGTGATTTCAAATCCCAACGCCTTCATCTCACTCTCCTCCCGCCAGCTGCAAACACCTCGTCCTCCACTCCCGCATCCTCCTCCCCGTCCTGCGCTTCGTCGCGTGCGGCGAAGATTGTCCCCTTCATCTTACGATTTCGCCGTATAAACCTGAATTTTTCCATTGTCCGCCTCGCTAACACTCGACACGATTTCCTTGCCTTTCAAAAACTCAAGAAATGCCTCCACCCCATCCCATTTGCGCAGTTGTGGATGGCATCCCAATTCGCCCAATTTGTTGTATGGCTCTGGCATTCTTTTCAACCGTGCACGAATTTCGTCAGCCCGCCCGCCAAGATGTTGTATCATTTTGCATTGCAAAGACTCCATTTTCACATGAGGAAGGATTGCATCAAGAACCCCCTCGTCCAATTGGGGGTAGTTCCCTGCATTCACCATCCCGGCAACATCAATGAGTAAATCCTTGCTGACAATCACAAGATCTTTCAACACATTGATTGCTAAAGGCAAGTTGCGGCGATGAAGCATTGGGGACTTCAAAAGTTTCTTGACGTCCTCCAGTTCGGTCATGCCGTCAACATACCCATCGCAAAACTCTTTGATGAATCTTGCAGCGAGAACGATATGTGAATCGTTGTCCAAGTCTCGGAGTGCCCCATACAACTCCTTTGAATACCTGATTCGACCTCCCCGTACAAGATACTCGATTCGCTGGGGGGTTGCGTTTGCCCCGGAATAGCCCGTTATCACGCCCTTGGTCATGCCGGACAACAGCCCGTTCATCGCCTCGTCCGACAAGTTCTTGCTCTCTGCCAATTGCTTCGCCCACCCCTCGGCCTTCATCCACGGAATCCCGTACGAGTTCCTTTCAGACAATGTCTGATGGCAATCGGCGTCATTGACATACGCCCAGAACAAGCTCTTGTCTTTCTTGTTTCTACACCACACTTCGACAGCATTGTTCCATGAGGGCAGAAGCCAGTGGAGTTTTATGCATCGGGCAAGAGCCTTGTCGGAGAGTTGCTTGGCATCACCGATTTTCCCTTGCGGAGACTGTTTCTCGACGAATTGCGCAACCTCCTCGTCGCTCAGGTCTTCGCGATTCAGGACACTTGCAACATGCTTGCAGGAATCTTCTTGTTGCAACTCCAACCGCGTGTAGATCTGGGCCAGGTACGCTTTGAATTCACGGCTGACATATCCGACAATCTGAGGAATTCCGCAATCGGCGATTGTCGAAAAATTCCTTTTCTCGAAATCAGCCGTCGCGATGCCCTTGGCATGCAACAGTCCTTTGAGAAAATCGTGTTCCAAGACATACGCATCTTGGTCGATGACCACGTCGAGAAAGCCGGTTTCTTTCGCCTGCTCAAAGTCGAGCACCTTGAATTTCAATCCAAAATCTTTCACGAAGGATGTCATTCCCGCGACATCGGAAATCCCGTTATCCCGCAACAGTCGAGGGATGGAGGCCGTGGCTTCCAGAAATTCTTTTTCGTCCGGGGACAAGGCCGTCGTTTGCTCCTGCCGCAGGGCCCATGCAATGTACAGACCCATCTGGTATTCCACGAACTCACGAGGCCAGACTTCTTCCGAAGAGTAAGTTACGAGCAATTCGAACATATAGTTCGGATTGACTTCCATGATGCAATCAAACAACCATGTCTTTTTTCCTTCTGCGGCACTCGCTTTGATATATCCATCAACGAATTCATTGTTTTTTTGCCCGCCATGGGAAAGCATGGTCCACAACTCTTTTGCCTTTTCGCTTTCGGGTTGATTCAATAGCTCCCGGCAAATATCGTAGTTCATCATGGAAGACTTGGCGAAATATTGCAGATCGAAGTTTTCAACAAGAGTCTGTGGATCCTGGAGCCTGAGCGTCCAATCTGCCTCCTCGCCTCTTGTCACTTGAATCATAAAATGGTGATCGACTGGAGAGTTGATGCCATCAACCTCATGGAAAATCGAAATGTTCAAATAGTATCGTTCGTTGAGAAGACCGTTTTTCAACAGAATCAAAACAAGTTCGATATCTTGCCTGTCCCCGCCGCATCCTCCGGCAATAGCCGCGATGGTTTCATCTCTCAAAACCCCTTCGGCCATCAATTCTTGAATTGTTTGACGGCGAATACGTCTTTGATGGTCTCTGTGACGCTGTATGCTCCGCTTGATTTCCGCGATACGGCCATTTTTGCGGCCCTCGATCCGTTTGACATGCTCTTCGTAAGTGCAGTTCGGATCGGTTTTCTTTTCAATCTCCGACCATTTAATGGGAGCTCCATAGCGCCAACGAACATATTGATTGCCTCGCAGTTCACTGAACCAATCCGGCCTATGAATGATTTCTAGGGTATAAAGTTGTTCTCCTTCATGACTTAAATACTGGTCATTGTGATCGAACTGCTGCATCAATGTTGCGAAATAAAGCAGCTGTAATTTCTGAACATCAGGTATCATCTCCTCCTTGATATGTTGAATGTCGTCCTTCAGGTTCTCGATTTGTTTTTCGATTTCTTCAATCTTTTTGTTTTGCGCCTCTTTCTTCGCATCCATAAAACTCCTCATCATCCCCGACTCGGAATGCATGAGGGCAAATTCCTTGGGGAAGAAGTTCTTGAACACGATCAATCCCAAAAGTTCTTGATTGGAAGTGCACTCGGGTATCTGCTCCTTGTATGTTCTGTATTCGTTGCAGATGTTCCTGAGAAGTCGCAAATCGGAAACATACGGCGACACGTCCTTCACGCACTTGACTAATGCCTCGTCCCCCTCGTTGTCCCCCATCCCCTTGAGGAACCCCAACACTTCAGTTTGTGAATTGGAGGCATTGATCTGGGGGATGATTGGAATGATGAAATCAAAGAATTTGACCTTGTCCGTTTTTTTGACGAACAGATCTTCCTTCAGGGCATAAATGAAACGGATGGGTTTGCGCTTGGATGGAATCTGCTCCGCATTGTTCAAAATCAAATTGACCTCTCTCAACTTGGTGAAGATGTCGACATCGTCAAACCGGTCGATGTCTTCGAAAATCACCGTTCGGTATTCCGACACTTCGAAATGGTAGATGATTTCGTCGATGTTGCGGTTCAAGATGGACCGCTCGGTCTTGTCCGACATCGAAATGCCAAGGCCCTTCACGTCCACGTGGCGGACCCTGTTGGTGGCGAGCCAAAATAGGACATACCATGCAAGAAAACAAAAAGAGACAAACACCCCGGCGACACCGACCCAGAAAAACCATATTGAGTGGTTCGCGATCCAGTATCTTGCCGATTTGCCAACAAAATCTTTCAAGTAATCTGGTTGCCAAGCACAAACAAAGAAAACAAATGTCCAGACAATCCATGCAATGCGCCAGAAATACCACCACTTGGAAATGGCCGTTGTCTTGCACAAGCGCGAATATGGGACTTTTTTGCTACTAAATCTGTAAAAGATCTGTTGGAGGATGCTTAACTCCAATCTTCGTTCTTCTCCAAAATAATCTTGCCCCTCTTTTGCGTTTCCGCTTTCTTCGGTTTCCTCTCCGGAGGCATTCGTCCCGTTCCTCCCACGCTCTTCTTTGGGTACTCCGAGGAAAGAGGCCAGAGAAATCCACAACACATTTTTGTCTTCGCCAAAATAGGTCCGCAGAAATGAACTTTTGCCGGAGCCATACGGCCCTGTAATGGCAATGTTTCGGATGTCCGCTTGTTTCAAGGCATAATCCATCGCCTTGCGATAGGCCTCGATATTCTCCGCATTTCTCGTCGGAGTGAGAGGGAAAAAGAATGATTTCTGTTCTTCCTTCTGTTCATGTTGTTGCGTGCATTTGGTTTTCATATCTCACTCTCCTTCCGCCAGCCTTGTCCGCCCCGTCAGCAGCTCCTGCATCATCCCCTGCTTGATTTGTTCCGCCTTCGCCTTCTCGCGGGACAGGGCGGCGAGTTCCGCGTCCATGTCCGATAGCACTGCCGCGATTGCCGTTTGTTCAGCGAGTGTTGGCGGAAGGCGGATTTCGAGCTCTTCCAACGCGTCCTTGTGGAGATGAACAACGGCATCGCCTTGACCTGAGGCCGATTTCTGGGCCTGGCATTCTGCTGAATTGAGGGCATATCCCATGAATGTCGAATCGCACAGGGCAGGGTTCGGCGTCATAATCAACAAATCACCGCCCGCATAGGCCCGGACGGGCTGAATAAACGCCGCACATTTCCCGATTTCTTCTTTGGTTTCCCCTGAACAGGCAAACAAGATGTCGCCCGGTTTGAGAAGGGTCGCCCGGCGGGCTATCGCCTCCGAAATGTGCGAGCCAAATGCCCGAATGATGCAATCGTGGTGTGTGTACAATTCACCATAACGAACGGCGGGTATGATTCCACTCCGGCCTTCCTCGCGAGAAATACCAGCTCCCTTTCGAAATTCGCCAATTTCTCCCAGCCGCTTCTCCCCCCACTTCCCCGAGAACCCGGGCAACCGAGTTTTGCCGGACAGGAGAGCCTGCATGGCGCCTTGTTTGACGAGTTTCTTCTTTTCGATCAGCTTGTCCAGCGACTCGATCCACGCATCCGCGTCGGACAGCGCCGCCGCGATGCGGCGCTGCTCGGTAAGAGGTGGAATGGCCAGACAAAAAGTTCGCAACTGTGCAAGATTCAATCCAGGTTGCCCGGATCGGGCTGATTCTTGCAGGACCCATTGCGCGAATTGTGGAGTTGTTGTCGTGTAAAAGACAAAGCGCGGCTCTGCTTTTGCCACATGCACCCGCATCAAGAATCCGGCAAAAAGCAAGTGCCCATCAGTTTCGTCGTAAATGTAGCTCTTGCCAACACTTGCGCCTGTTCGCGCAACAAGGATATCTCCCCGTCCTACGACACGGTCCTCCAAAACAAACGATGGAGAACAGAGAGGCGACGGTTTGAAACGATGGCTCCGTTCGTCTATGTCCGTGATGCGAATGTATTTGTTTGTTCCATCGAACGGAACAGCCTCTGCCCCAATTCCATAGCCGCAATCATCACAAATCTCTCCCAGCCGCTTCACCTCCCAATCCGCGGGGATGGGGCCGAGTTCCGAATTCTTGAAGGCGGGGCGGTTCATCCGACGACCTCCCAATGGCCGCCGTTGTCGGGGCCCACGCGGCGGAGGCGGTTGGCATCCTTGAGCTGGCGGATGTTCTTTTCGACGGCCTTGACGGAAAGGCCGAGAGCGGCGGCGAGCCCGGCTTGGGTGAGGGAAGGGTCGTCCTTGAGGAGCCGCAGGATTTTCTCCCTACTTTTCTCCCTACTTTTCTCCCCACTTTTCGAGGCCGCCCCCTCTCCGGCGGCGCGAACCGCCAGGAGAATCTTGTCGAGCATGAAATCGATGAAGGGACCGCAGCCCGCCGGGCCGCCGGAAGCCCTGAAAGCGGCATAGTAGCCGGCCTGGTGGGCCCACACGATGTTTTCGACGGGAACGGCCAGCATTTCGGGACGCCACGCCCCCAGAAGGGCGGTCTGCCACAGGCGTCCCATCCGCCCGTTGCCGTCGGAGAACGGATGGATGAATTCGAACTCGTAGTGGAACACGCAACTCGTGACGAGGACGGGGTCGGGAGACGCGACAAGCCAGGCGAACAGGTCCCGCACGAGGTCCGGGACGCGGTGGGCGGGGGGCGCCACGTGGAGAACCCGTCCGCGGGCATCCACGACCCCGACGCCGCCGGTGCGGAAACGACCGGGGCGCTCGACAAGCCCCTCCATCATCAGCGCGTGGGCCTTGAGGAGGTCGCGCAGGGAATGGGGATTGAACCCGGCAATCCGTCCGTAGGCACTGTGGGCGCCTTCGATTTCCGCGATTTCGCGGCGGTCGCCAACGACCCGTTTGCCGTCGAGGAGTGCCGTGATTTGGTCCTCGGAAAGGGTGTTGCCTTCGATGGCGGTGGTGCCCCGGAGGGTGCGGACGTGGCCAATCCGGCGGAGACGGACGCCGTCCGGTCCTTCCACCCAAGTTCCAGCGGTTTCCGGGAGTAAAATGGGGGGGAAAGATGCGCCAGGACTGGACGAAATGATATTTTTGCATTTTTCATTTTGTGGGCATGTAAATTGAAATTTCTTTGTTGACATGATTATCGTTTCATATAAA
>JAFTAH010000009.1 GCA_017458625.1 Kiritimatiellia bacterium
CCCGCAAGCGCAAGCTCCTCGAGAAGCAGAAGGAAGGCAAGAAGCGCATGAAGCAGTTCGGCAAGGTCGGCATTCCCCAGGAAGCCTTCATCGCCGTCCTCAAGTCCAAGAACTGAGCGCGTGCAGAAGCTCTTGGCAGCGGGAAACGCCTAGCCTTGCCTCGTTGATTCACGGGTTGTGAGGTCAAAAGCCTTCTGTGGATATTGCACGGGGGGCTGGAGATTGGACTTGAAAAGTTCCCGGGATGCGCTACAAAGCAGAGCGAACAAAGTGCCGCGTGGCGGCAGGAAGGAACATTATGGACAAGAAGACACTTCGGGACGTGGAACTGGACGGGAAGCGCGTGGTCATGCGCGTGGATTTCAACGTGCCCATCAAGGATGGGGTCATCAACGATGACACCCGCATCAAGGCGGCCCTGCCGTCCATCAAGTATGTGTTGGAGCACGGTGCCAGCCTCGTCCTCATGAGCCACCTCGGCCGTCCCAAGGAGAAGGGCTACGAGGCCGACTTCAGCCTCAAGCCTGTCGGCGAACACCTCGCCACCCTCCTCGGCCGCCCCGTGGCGTTTGCCCCCGACTGCCTCGCCGCCGACGCGCAGGTCGCCGCCCTCCAGCCCGGCGAGGTCCTGCTGCTCGAGAACACCCGCTTCTACAAGCAGGAGCAGGCCAAGGTCAAGAAGACCGACGACATGTCCGACGACGAGCTCAAGGCCAAGAAGGCCGAGCTCAAGGCCGCCCAGAAGGAAATGGCCAAGAAGCTGGCCAGCTACGGCGACATTTTCGTCAACGACGCCTTCGGCAGCGCGCACCGCGCCCACGCCTCGACGGCGGTCATCTGCCAGTTCATGCCCGTCAGCGTGGCCGGGTTCCTGCTGGAGAAGGAAATCCAGTATCTGGGGAACGCGGTCGAGCATCCCGTGCGTCCGTTCGTGGCAATTCTCGGCGGTGCCAAGGTCAGCGACAAGCTCGCGGTCGTCAAGAACCTGCTCGACAAGGTTGACACGCTGATCATTGGCGGCGGCATGGCCTACACCTTCCTCAAGGCACAGGGCCACGAGGTCGGCAACTCGCTGTGCGAGCTCGACCAGCTCGACTACGCCCGCGAGATGCTCGAAAAAGCCAAGGCCGCCGGCAAGGCGCTCCTGCTGCCGGTCGACAACGTGGCGGCGGATGCCTTCTCGGCCGAGGCCAAGACCCAGGTCGTTGACGCCGACATCCCCGAAGGCTGGATGGCCCTCGACATTGGCCCCGAGACGGTCAAGCTCTACGCCTCCGCCATCAAGAACGCCAAGACGGTCGTCTGGAACGGTCCGATGGGCTGCTTTGAGATGGCCCCGTTCGCGGCCGGCACCTATGGCGTCTGCCAGGCCGTGGCCGACAGCGGCGCGACGAGCATCATCGGCGGCGGCGATAGCGTGTCCGCCGTAAACAAGTCCGGTCTTGCGGCCAAGATGACCCACATCAGCACCGGCGGCGGCGCCTCCCTCGAATACCTCGAAGGCAAGGCCCTGCCCGGTGTGACCGCCCTCAGCGACAAGTAAGACCTGCTCCAGGCAAATCGAGTAGGGGGAGTTTGACTCCCCCTCTCACACCACGGGGCGTGCCTTTTGTGGCACCTCGCGGTTTCAAACGGTCGGCAATGCGAGAGGCTTGAGCCCCTGTAGGCGGAACCATGCGGTGTCCATGGCGGAACTGGCCTGCGGTGTGACGGATTTCCGATACCAGCCTTTTCTGCTCATCGCCAGCATCCAAGCGCGGTCTTCGCGGCATCCGCATCCCATCAGGAAGCGCGCCACGCCGATTCGCCGCTTGCACTGTCTCAGGCGGTAGCACCGCAGACGCCGCCGGAGCCAGCCCTCGGTCTCGGCCAGCCACGACTTCGCCGCCGCCAGCCGGAAGTATTCCAGCCAGCCCGCCGCAAAGCGGTTGACCTCCCCGATAACCTCTCCGAGCGCCCGTCCGCGGTTCCGCTTCGTGAGTGCCTTGAGCTTGGCCTTCATCCGTTCCTTGCTTTTCGCGGCCACAAGCAACTGCCCGCCTTCGCCGATGGTGTAGCCGAGGAACTTGCATTCCCCGCTCGGCGCGACGCGGCTCTTCGTTTCGTTCACTTTCAGCCGCAGTTTGCGTTCGATGAAGCGCCTGATGCCCTCCATCACCCGCTCCCCGGCCTTCCGCGACCTCACGTAGATGTTGCAGTCGTCCGCGTACCGGCAGAACCGGTGGCCCCGCCGTTCCAGCTCCTTGTCCAGCTCGTCGAGCACCACGTTGGCCAACAGCGGCGAGAGCGGACCGCCTTGCGGCGTCCCTTCTTCGCGTCGCCGGCAAACGCCGTCTTTCATCAGCCCGGCCGTCAGGAACCGGCGAATCAACCGCAACACGCGCTTGTCGCCGATGTCCCTTGCCAGCCGCGCCATGAGCCGGTCGTGGCGCACCCGGTCGAAGAACTTTTCGGGGTCGAGGTCCACCACGACCGAATAGCCCTCCGCCACGTGCGCCGCGCCCTTCTTCAGGGCGTCGTGCGCCCCGCGCCCCGGGACGACAAGCGGCTCCGGCGGCCATCGAACCGGTCATCGGACACGTCCGGGAGGACCACTCACGCGAAGGCCGTTGCAGGCTTGCCGGCGCCGCAGGCGACGCCCTTCACGCCCTGCTGACCGCCGTCGGCTTCAATCTCCGCAAGCTGATGAAGGGGCTCAAGCGCCTCTTTTTGTGCCTTTTCCCCCGCCCCCTTCCCATGGCCTGGCCGGTCCTCCCACAGGCTGCCTGACGTGACCCCCTGCGCCCCCCGCCGATGGGGATCATCCTCACGCCCCCGTCCTGACCACGCTTCGAGACGCAAAACGGATTTTGCATGAACGGCTCTTGAAATTGCTCTAGCTACTGGCTGCCAGATGGAATCATCGTTGTCGGCATTTCTGCCCATACAAGCGTATCTGGCCCGATTCAATATCGTCCCATTCCAGACAATCGTATTCCATCGGCAGAATACATTTCCCGTTCACATCGATTAAGCCCCACTTCAACGTATACGCACCGTTGCCCTTCATGGCCACAGGAATGCGCCCATGGGCATAATAGCCGACAGCGGCATAAATGGGTTGAATAATCCAATGCCCCACAGGATCGATCAAACCGAACTTCCCATCCTTTTCCACCCCCGCTAGGCCATCGTGAAATGCCGCCGCCCGGGTATATTCTGGGGCAATGACCATCGTTCCATCCCAGTCGGCATAGCCCCACGCCCCGTCTTTCTTGACGGGGATCATGTTTTCAGATGGAATCCCTGCGTCTTCGAAGAGTGGTGGCAAAACGAGTTCGCCCGATGCGGAAATGATTCCGCTCCCTGAGCGAGCCTTCACCGTCCCATACCCGAACTTCATCTCCTCCGGATTGGGCAGGGCTGTAATCTCGACGGATTCATCCAGCACCTCCATGCCCTCTCGATCAAATAAGCGAATCACGCCATCCCTTTGGGCGGCGAACAGATTGTTCCAACGAATAATCTCCGCGTAGTCGCATGGAACGACCCAGCTGTTTTGCTCCACATCCAACACGCCCCATGCCGCCCCTTTTTTCATAATGGCCGCATGGTCCTTGAACCCTCCGACCATGTTAATTTGTTCGTAGTCCGGAGCCAGCCATCCTTTTGATTCTACATTCAAAAGCCCCCAGCGATGTCCCTGCTGAACCACAAAATAGCCATCCCTAGGCCCTCGGATATGCGAATAAACTGGCTCGCATAGGATTTTCCCCTCGGCGTCGATCATGCCGACCAGGCCATTTTCCCGCACCAAACAAAAACCATCTTCACCGAACCCGGAGACCGAATCGAAGCGGAGCGGAATTCGCTGCTCTCCATTTCTCGCGACAACTCCCCACTTTCCGCCAGACTTTGCAAGGACGCACCCGCAGCCCATGCCGCCAATCTCTTCATATCGTTCCGGATGTACGTTGATATCGTCGCCTGATATTTCGATGAGCACGTTGCCCTTTTCCGTTTCGGCCACCACCAATCCATTCTGGCACCACCCGATGCCGATATAATCGGGCGGCAACACCTCATGGCCATTCGTTGCAAGAAGCCCCCAACGGTTTTTCCGCATGAACTTCAGGAATTTCGACTCGTTCGGGAACTGCTCCAATGCATCATAAACGGGAGGGACGACATAATTGCCGCACGTGTCAATCGCACCCCATTTTCCTTCGTCTTTTACGAGGGCCATATTCCATTGGAACGGGGCCACATCTTCAAAACGTGGAGGAATGATGAAAGCGCCCGTTCGATCCACAAAGCCATATCGGCCATCTCGCGCGACGGCATAGGGGCCCGGGCCATGTGCCCAGCATCCAAGCGCAAGCCTTGGGGTTGTTTCACCCAAATACATTCCATCTGCACGGATCAGGGCATATTCCCCGGGATGAACGGACACCCAGGCCACTCCGTTGCGAAACTCCGGATCCGGCCATTCAAAAAAGACATCCGCAAGGTCGCCTAGCGGCCCGGTGGGCAAAACATTGCCCTGACCATCGATGAAACGCCCCTGGAAGCGATCCTCGGCGGATTCCCTGACCCATAGCCGACCTTCATGCCATTGGCCGCAATATGGATACATCGGTGGCCTGACCACCTCCCCGGTCTCATTAATCAATCCCACGCAACCATCCGCCCCGATTTTCCGACATGGCGCCTGCCGTGCCTGTTCTGTCTCTGATGCAATCAGGCATGCATCTCCTAACATGAATGCCGCCAAAAAGAAAAGTGTTCTATTCATTCCAACCCTTCTGCTATTGCATTCAGAATTATAGTTTCTAGTTGACCATATCCAGGCGCAAGAAAATGAAGTCCATCGTCGTTGGCATCATGGGGTATATTTTCCGTATCGGCGACAACGAATTTTACATAATTGTCTGTTATGCCGTGGTCCATAATATGGGAATTGAAATTTATGAGATTCATTTGCTTCGCGACTGAATAACCGCCATAATCAAATCGCATTTTTGGCAATGTTACTCCTACAACGAGTGTTTTGCCGTTGTTGGCACGCTCTTCTAGTATCTTCCCAAGCCCCAACTGCCAATCAGCATACATTTCCGCTGCTGATCTTCCTGCTATGACATCATTCAGCCCGATAAAATATACCAATATGGCATAGCACGACGGCGTACTGATGGCATTATGTGGATATTGCCTTGAACCATCCGTAAGCAGATTGACGATGTCGGACATACGTGCGCCGCTATATCCCATGTGCAGCGGCCCATGCCCATTGTTCTCTTCCCCTGCCCACAGAAAATCGAATAAGTCAACATGCAAATACCCCCTCCATCCTTGATAATCAGGGGATGTCTTTTCACCGACAACCCCATCCCAATCAGTATCCGTTGGATAATTCAGCCAAGGGTCCCCCCAATTCGGTGTTTCAGGGATGCCAGTTTTTGTCCTGCGGTACCCAAAGGTCATGGAATCACCTATCGCCAATATGACAGGTGCTAATAGTGAAACTGTATCGGAGCAATACGGTATTTGCTTCCCAGTTGCATCTTTTAAAACTAATTCAATGGTTGCTGTCGTTTCTGGCCACCAAGAACCTTCCATCCATATTTGGAAAGAAACACTTTCTTCCAAACTATTCGAAATTTGCATTTCTTGCGCGGGAATGATGCCGATTGACGGAAGGCCTTCACTATAAAGCCTAATTTTTGTACAATCACTAAAACGGAGCCAGCGCGTCGTGCCATTTGGGGCAGAAATTCCGTGAATTACAATTTTCGCGTCTAATGGGGCACCTCCTCCCACGTAATCATGCTTTGCAGTCACCAAAAATCCAGGGTATTCTTCTTCATCATCAGGTACTTGATTCCCATCTGATCCTCGCCAGGCTTCATATCCAGTTATGTCCGCCGAAAGCATTTCAAATTTATATTCTCCGCCTAGCGTATTTGTAAACCATGGTTTTCTTTGTCCGTCCTGGATTTTAAGAAAAGGTGAACTATTCGGCTTCGCATGTGCATACGCAATAATATTTTGCCCCATATCCAATTGCCCTTGAGCAAAATCATCGATTCCGGACCATGTTGCCGAAAAAACTTCGGACTCTTGCCCTTCTTGAACCCAAATACATAAATTCTGGTCGGATTGTAAATTGCAAAAATGCATCTTGACCCATCCTCCCAACCCGACATCTATCATGCCATTGTTTTGCCAGTTTGGGACGGAGGATTCAAAACGCAAAACATACGGGGCATAATCTGTGGAATTTGCATCACAAGGATTGCTGTTATTTTCTAGTTCGACCAAATTTGATGTGCCATCACCATCCGCATCCGCCGTTAAATTTGTGCCGGGGAAAGCCATTTCCCAGCTGTCGGGGATGTCGTTGGCGTTTTCATCGGCGACGAGCGGGTTCCAGCCGTGTGCGATTTCATACGGGTCGCTTCCCCACCAGTCAGCCACTGCGCCCGATGCTGGCGGCCACGGATATATGTCACCATCGGTCGCCCACGTATTTGGATCTGTACCGTATGTCACGCATTCAGTGTAATCGTCCAGACCATCCCCGTCGCTGTCGGTATTCCACGGGTTGGTGGGCTTGCCCCGCGGATTCAGGCGGCCCGTCCATTCGTCGCCGTCGCCCAGGCCGTCGCCGTCGAAGTCGAGCACGACCGATGACGGACGTCCGTCGCGTCCGGCCACTTCATGCCAATCGTACGGCATATCGTTGTCGACTCCGGGGAAACGACGTTCCAGCACGTGTCCGGCGTGAGTCCAAACGCTGTTTGTGTCCTCCCAGCCCGTCGTGTCAAGCCCAGCATCGTTGAACTCCATGCCCCCGCCGATGAAAACGACATCTGCCACAGCGTCGTCGGAGTCATTCCAGCGTAACCGCACCCCAGTGGTGGATTCGTTTGTCCAGGCATTGGGGATCGATAGACTGGCCGTAATGTCGGCGTTGGACACAGCACTTTCTCCGACCAGTATGCACTGCCCTGGGGCCACGATGGTGTTCGAGGGAAATTCCAGCGCACAGACCCAACTCCCATTGTTGCCGATTTCTAAAAGAAAACCACCTAGGTCGATGTCGCGCACGCTGGACGAATACAGCTCGACCCACTCCTTGCTAACAATCGAGCCGGACGGTTTATAGAGGACGGCGTTCAGCAGGATCTTGGGAACATCCTGCGCCGACAATGGATTAAAACCCAACTTCCATTCTACGCCATCGTCCACTCCGTCGCCGTCTGTGTCGGGCGTAGCGAGGCTCGTGTGCGTTACGAACGTTTCGTAGCCGTCGTTTAACCCGTCGCCGTCGGCGTCGCCGGCCTCGAACGCGGCGTAGAAGCGCACGATGCCGCGCCCCGGCGGGAAATCGGTGTCCACGAACACCGACTCCTCGTCGTTCGTCAACGCCACGGCTCCGACGTATTCCCAATGGTTGTCGAAGCCCGTCAGCGGCGGTTCGACGGCATGCCAAAGGGTGTTCGTCTGCGTCTCGACGGCGTTTTCGTCGTTCGTGAACGTCACGATTTGCGTGGACGCGGTGTGCAGCGGCCCGTAGGCGAAGACGTCCAGCACGATGTCGTTCGTCCATTGCAGGCCAACGCGAAATTCCGGCGGAGTGACCGTGAAGTCGGCTGAGGCCGACATAAACATCTTGGGACCATCGTTTGCCCCGTTGCCGCGCCCTCCCTCTCCATCGCGCAAGCGAGAAGGTAGGCCCGTCTCAGTTTCGCGCATCGCATCCAGCCGCCTGTCGATTTCCTCTCGCGCCGCTTTCCACAAAACCCAATCCTCCTCCGAGACCAGCGCGCCCGTCAACGTCACGTTTGCGGACTCCTCCTTGGAGAAGTCTGTCACCCCACGCCACAAGGCATTCCCGGCTGCGTCCCGGAGAACGGTCAACGTGCCGGAACGTTCCGCCATCACAGGCACCAGCCACGTTGCCAAATTCCGTTCCGCCGGGGCCGAAGCCCACCGAGACGAGAACTCCTCCCAAGCCGCCGGCCATGCGCCGACGTCCTGAACCAGCGGTTCATCTCCGGGCGTCATGCGGCGGTATTGGTTGCGGAGAATTTCCGCGCGCTCCGCCAAGTCCAGCTCGCCGAGGAACACGATGTCGGTGGTGTCGTCGGCTTGAGAGGAGTCCTCTGCATCTGTGCCGAATGCGGCCATCACTCCGGCAATCGCGGCAACCATAAGCAAAAACGGCAAAATGTATTTCTTCATGCAGGAACGCTGTCGGCAAAAAGCTACCCAACCTCTTGTCTGCCCCAACTTTCTCTGTGAGTTGTCCCGTTGTCAACTTCAAAAGAATGTTTGGCAACGAAACGGGCGCATCTGGGTTGTTTGCAAAAGAGGAAACATCCGGGTTGCGTGGAATCGCATTTTGTCTCGTTGCCCCTTCAGTTTCCGGCTCCTCGCCAGAAAGGCGTTCCCGGCCCGACCGCCGGGCGGGCCGAGCCCAAGGGATTCGGGAAGACAATTCCAGCAACTGCCCTGGCACACGGGCCGCCCGGCGGTCGGCCCCAATGTGGCTATGGTATTTCTTAATCCGCTCTAGACAAGTTAGTTCCCCCTTGGCGTCGCCCCGCCAGTCAGCGTCGCCGCGCCCGCCTCCGGAGGATGCAGCAAACGGTGCCCACCGCCAGCAAGGCCATCGTGGCGGGCTCGGGGACGTTGGGCAGGGGTTCGCCTTCGACATAAAGGTGGTCAAAGGACAGATGGTCGTTCTCGCTGTTGCCGGCCACCAGGCTGCCGACGGCGTAGATGGCCATGGTCGATTCGGACAGGGCTTCCACATTGATTGCCGAACCGACGAGGCTGCCCTCCGCGTCAAATGCCGCAAGATTGAGCAAGAGGCCTCCGCCAGTTCGCTGACTCCACGTAATCGAGTATTGGAGTGCGACCCCCACCAGATTTCGGTTTTCGGTCCAGAAGATGTACTCGTTCTGTCCCCCGGTGGCAAGAGCGTACCAGAGGCCCACAACATCGTCACGTCCGCTTTCGCGGTCATTGGCAGTGGTGAGTCCCCATCGGACAACTTCAGCCCCGTTGGCGGTGTAGAGCGCGAAGCCGCTGAAGAGGTCGTCGAAGCCATGCTTGGCATCGACGGTGAAAGTGCCGCTGATGAGGGGCTGCTCGAGCTGACGGCCGAGCCCGCCGTCGTAGCCGATCACGAAACCGTCGGCTGCGCTGATTTCACGTGACGGGGCACTGTCGCCCAACTGCTCCCAGCCTTTGAAGCCAGTGCCGCCGTTGTCGCCAAGGTTGAAGTTGTCCTCGTAGTTGTCGGCGCTGTCGCTCGCCGTGAAGGTGGCCGTGCCGCGCGGAGCGGAGCCCGAGCGGACCGTGGTAAGCGAGAAACCGTCGAGGATGCCGTTGTTGGGGGCGAATTCGCGGTGGAGAGCGCGGGCCTGGGCGGCAATGGAGGTGGCCGCATCGTCGTGGGGGGCGGTCTCGTTGGCGCCATGGAGTAGCGTGTAAGCCTCCTCCAAGGCCTGATCCATCGCGGCAACTGCTTCCAAATACTCCTCGTCCGTAAGGACATCGTCCTCCCGCGAAGCCAATCCGTCGCCGGCCGGCGACACGGCAGTGTCCTCTGACGTAATATTCCCCTCCGACTGCTCCGGAGCCCCTTCCCCCGCAGCCGTTTCCGTTTCCGCAGTCGTTGGCAATTCCGTTGTCTTGCCCACCGTCGACGCGTTTTCCGCCGTTGTCTCCTGAAGAACTGCCATGGTCTGCTCGACGGTGCCTATTTCCACTGTTGACGTCAGTGCAGAGCTCTCCCCGTCCTCCGCAAGGGGCGCGGCCATCACCGCAGAAACCCCGGCAAGGCCCATCCCCAGCAAGACGCCCAGCCGCAATAGCCCCCCCCAACGCATGCCTGCAGCTCGCATTCGCTTTGACCGTTTCGGTTTCATGCCACGCTCCAGGAGCATCAATCGAGCGCAATCCGCCACATGCCGCCGGCGATTTCCACATCGAGATACAAGGTCATTTCGCCTTCCGTGCCCTCGACCGCCCAGACCTCGTTGCCTTCGGCTGACAGGCGGAACGGGCAAGGCGACCATTCCAGGGCGCCATCCTCTCCCAGGGAATCAAGGCTGGTCGCCTCCACATGATACATCCGGCCGTAGACCGAGGCGAAGGTCAGGACGTACTGCTGGTTCACGACCTTGATGGACGTCAGGCACAGCAAGTCGGTTTCTAGCCATGGCAACGTGCCTGCCAGGTATTCCTCGAGGTTGTTTTGCCCGTCCTGGTCGTCATCCAAGGTGGCATCCGAGGGGTCGGCAGGATTGAGCCCGTTGGCACGCTCCCACGCATCCGTCATGCCGTCGCCATCCGAATCCTCGCCCGTCAACAGACGCAAGCGCGTGACCTCGCCCTCTTCGCCCACGGGGGGAATTACGCACTCGTTCACCTGCCGTTCCCCATACGCATCGTTCACCCACACCGTCAGGACGTCTCCCTCGCTCACCGCGCACTTGTCGTAGCGTTCGCGAATGCCCGCATCGTCGTAGGGCACCGTCAGCACAAAGTTGACGCCCGGTGCCAAGCCGCCGACAACCTGGCTGCGGGCCACCTCGCGGGTGCCGAGCTTCAGGAAAACGGACGCCCCTTCGCGATAGACCTGCCCATAGCGGTCCAGCGCCTGCCCGTAATAGATGACCATCGGCTGGGGCATGGCGAAGGAGGACAGAGATGCCAGCAGCCCAAACACGGCGGCCAACCAGAAGCGGGTCATTCGGAAAAACAATGAGTTCATGTTAGGATCCTTTCAGATACGGATTCATCAGTCTCCGCTGTAGGAGTAGGTGTTGAAGAAGAGGCGGATGTCGGTGACGCCATAGCCGTCGCGCGCGCCGTCATCCTTCTTCGCGCCGTAGATGAAGCGGTTGAGCCCCTCCTCGCCGTCGGCCAGCAAGGAGCGGCCGGGGATGATGAGGACCCACTGGGTGTTCCAGACGCTGCGACCGGCAAGACGTCCGGCGCTGCAGAGCTCCGCGTCGGCGAAGGTGCCACTGTCGTGGTGGGCGCGGAACGCGGAATGACGGCGCCGTAGCCCGAACGACTCGCTCAGGGTGTCATACCAGCCCAGGAGCCCGGCTCCGCCGCCACCGGATCCGGTCCAGTCCTCCGCCAGCGGCAGCACCTGCTCGTAGACGTTCCAGCTGCGGACGGTCGAGCGCGTGCGGTCGATGCCTTGCACCATGCGATCGGCGCCGGCAGGCACGAGGTAGGCGACGGGGGTGTTGGCCAGTCCGGCGCCGCTCGCCATGTTGGTGTTGTAGGTGGTGTTGTAGCCGCTGAACCAGACACCGACCGAGCGGATCTTGGTCGCAAACCACGTCGGGTCGAAGGTGTTGTCGCCGCCGCCGAGCGGCCAGCCGAAGAAGTTCTTGCCGCCGACGATCTCCGTGGAGAACGGGATGACGAGCCCCGGCTCCGCGTTGGTGCCGGTCCCGTAGGGCACGCAGTAGCGCCGGTAGACGTCCACCGCGTTGAGGTCCTTGACGCGGTATTTCGCCAAGGCGTTCTGCCAGGTGGGGTCGGACTTCGACGACGTCGGGATGCGCATCAGCTCCTTGCGCAGGGAGATGCGGGTCGAGGCGGAATCCGGGTTGTTCATGCCCATGCGGCCCTTGGCGGAGTCCCAGACCGCCTTCAGGCGGCACAGGGTTCCCGCAACCCCGGAATCGCCCTCGCGCACGGCGACCGGCTGCCCGTCATCGGTCACGCGTCCGAGGCTACGGGACTTCACGATGTCCTCGAGGAAGCTCCGCGCGGCGCTGCTGCCGTTGCGGTCCAGCAGTCCGGTCTCGTAGTCGAACGCCTTGGCGGCGAGATAGGCGTAGCGCACCGCCATGTCCCTCATGCCGACGTACTTCGCCAGGGCTTCGTTGCGGTAGGTCCGGTACATCATGTCGGCGTACAGTCCCTCCTGGCCCATCTGGGCGATGCGGCTGCGGGCCTGTCCGCGTAGCTCCAGGAGCCGTTCGCCCTCGGCGACCTTGGCCAGCACGTCCTCCAGAGCGTTCTGCATGGCGAGCTCCTTGGCGTGCAGTGTGTGCATGGCGGCCATCTGCCCTTCCATGGCGGTCAGCAGCTCCATCGCGTCGGCGCGGATGGACACCAGCATGGCGTTGGTCGAGGCGTTCACCTCCATGTCGGTGATGTCGTTCTCCTTGAGCATGGCGTCTGTCTCCGAGGCGTACTCGAACACCATCCCAGCCGCGCTCATGACGCCATAGGCAATCGACTCGGCAATGCCGGCCGCCGACTTGGCCGCGCCGGTGGACGCTCCGGCGATAAACGGCCCGACATGCGTCATCGGCAGAGCCTCCTCCGTGGCTTCGCCGACATATTCCATGATCTTGCAGGCCGTCTCCAGCCCCTCGGCAAAGAAGTTCAGTGCGGCCTTCACGCGGTTGATGTACTTCTTCTTTTCGGCGATGGCCTGGCTGGACTCGATGTCCTCCTCCCGGACATTGGCGGTCTGGACGAATATCTGGTACTTCCGCTGCAGCTCCGCCTCCAGCCCGGTGTAGTTCTCCAGCTCGGTGCGGAAATCGTAATAGGCCTCGGCAAAGGTGTAGAGCGAGGCCTGAATGGCACCTTGTGCGCGCCGCCGCCCGGTCCACCCCTCCGGCTTGACCCGCAGTCCGAGGCTGTTGAACGTGTTGGTGAGGATGACGGTGCTGTCCACCATGCGGTTGGTGTTGAAGCTCACGCCGTACTTCATCTGGTCGTCCCGCGTCGCGGTCAGCGTCGTGATGACGTTGGTCAGCGACGTGTCGCGCGTGGGGGCGGCCCCGAGGGTCTCGTCGAGGTCGATGACCATGTAGTTGACAAGGTCGGGTCCGTCATAGCCCTGCGCGTAGGTGCCCGTGACCCCGATGTCGTCGGCGTAGGGATAGCCGTAGAGGGCGATCAGCTCGGATTGCAGGGCGAACTCCTCCTCCATCGCCTCTTGCATCGACCGGTCGAGCGAGTCGTACTGCGCGCGCAGGGCGGACGACGCGGTCCGGGCCTCGCCGAACACCGCCTCCGCCTGTCCCAGCATGTCCACGGCGCGGTCGTAGACCTGCTCGAAGACGCCTTTGCCGGCGTCCAGCTCGCTGGCGCTCACGTCGAGCACCATGCCGTCCTCGGCAAGCCCCAGCGGGTTCATGCCGGAGCCGGTCTCGTCCATCTTCCGCTGGATGGCGCCGAGCCCGGTGGCGATCTCCGCGATCTGCGGCACGGTGCCGCGGTCGATCACGTGCAGCCCCTCGGCGCTCACGTCATAGCCGTCCACCTGGTTCAGGTTGGTGACGCTGTCGAGCAGCAGCGAGTTGGCGACGACCCAGTCGACATATGCGGCCTGCCCGGCGCGGCTCGCCCAGCCCTCGGCGCTCCACATCAGGTTCGTGTCCGGGGCGGCGGGGAAGCGGTCCAGCCCCTCCGCGCCCGCGCGGTAGTCCTTGATGGCGGCGAGGTTCACGATCTCGCGTCCGGTGCGCGCCTTGGCGGCGGCGGCGATGGCGAACGCCTCCTCGTCATAGTAGTCCACCGACACCGTGCTCCCCTCCATGCTGGTGGCACCGGGGATGGTGTTCCAGCCGAAGTTCGTGTACGCCATCAGGCGGTAGTACGGCGCGAGGGCGGACATGTAGTGTCCCCAAGCGTCGCCGTGCCCCTGCGGGAACATCCGCTTGGCGTCCGCCGCGCCATAGGTCCCGGTGGTGTTGGTCCACGCCCCGCGAATGTTGTAGTTGCAGGCATACGCGACCTCGCCGCCGTCGATGCCGTCGGTGAAGTTCCACACGAGGCGGTTGAACACGGGCGAAAGCTTCACGTCCGGCGAGTCCTGTCCGTCGCGCCCGCGCAACAGCGCCAGCTCCTCGTCCAACAGGTTCGCCACCTGGTTCTCGAAGCAGAACAGGCTGCTTTCCAGCGGCGCGTACCGCTCGTACCAGTCCAGCGTGTTCGGATCGACCATCACCGTCGGGTCCGCCGCGTCCGCGAACGCCTCGTTGCCGAGGATCATGTACAGCTTGCACAGCCTCGTCGCCGCGAACAGCAGCGAGTCGTTGGTGTTCGGGTCGCTCCCCGATCCCGCCAGGGTGAGGCTCAGCGCGCGCTCCAGTACCGTCTGATAGATCTGGATCAGCCCGCTGTCCGCCATGCTCTCCTCGGTGAGGGCGACGGGTCCCTCGTAGGGCGGGCCGCACTGCTCGATCAGCGACCGCACGAGGTTCGGCGCGTAGGCAGTCATGTCGTGGAACCGCTGCTCGTAGGGGTTGATGGCGGTCATCACCCGGTGGATCCACCCCTCGCCGTAGGTGCTGACCCATGGGCTCCAGTTGGTCCCCGTCGGCCCCTTGCCGTCCGCCCGCCGGTACCGCGCCGCGAAATAGTGGTCCGACAGCAGGAACGCCGCCCCGAAAGCGGTATTCGCGTCCACCGTCACCGACATCGCCCCGTTCGAACAGCTCCCCGGCATGGACGGGAAGAAGGCATTCCACTCCGACTTGTCGCGCCCGTCCTCGCTGCCGGCGACCGGGTCGCTCCAGCGCCACTCGAAGTCATACTCCAGCTCCTTGCCGCCGAAATCGTTCGGATAGCGCAGCGACAGCTCCTCCGCCAGCACGTTGTCCGACTCCACCACGTCCAGGTACAGCGCCCCGAACAGATTGGTCCCTACCTGCAGGATGCTCAGGCTGACGGGGTTGCCCTGCGGCACGCGCGCCTCGTTGGTGCTGTTGTTGAACGCCAGCGTCACAAAGCCGTAGGCGTTCGTCTCCGCCGACCACGCGCTCGACAGCGCGGCGTTCACGTAGGGGTCGTTCGGCCCGATGGGCAGGCACTCGTCCGTCCGCAGCGCGTTCACCGCCGTCTCCCACTTCGACTTGTCGGCCGCCTCCAGGGTGCTACCCAGGCTCAACAGCAGCTGCTTCTCCTCCTGCGTCAGCCAGTTCGGCAGCAGGTAGGGCGCGCCCAGCAGCGGCGACCGCAGCTGCCCTTCCAGCACCAGCTGCCCGGCCGCGCCGCGCGTCGGGTCGAAGTACACCCGCCCCGACAGCCCCCCGCCCAGCCCCGCGAACCGGTACCGCGCGCTCGTCAGCTCCTTGTTCGCCAACCCTGAGGCGACCATCGAGTCCACCACCGACACATGCAGGTTCACCGCCTGCTCCTGCACGGGGTCGAACAGTTGCACGCTCGGCCCGGCCTTCTTCGCCTGGCTCTGCTCGTACACCACCTGCACGCTCGCCTGGTTCCAGATCTCCGGCAGCCCACCCGTCGCCGTGGTCAGCGTCTGCGCGATGTCCATCGTCGGCGTGTCCTTCGGCCATGACACGCGATACGTCACATCAATCGGCGTGCCCTTGGTCCCGCCCGACTCATGCGTCGTCGGCAGCCACGGCAGTTCCGTGCCCACGGCGGGCTGCGTCGACAGCTCGGGGAAGCAGAACCCCTCCTGCATCTTGTAGTAATAGCGCATGACCTGGGCCAGCTCCCCGCCGTCGGCCCCGGCTGCCGCCGCCCACCAAGACAGCTTGCGATCCCGCCAGCCCTCGCCGGCCACGCACGTCGTCTGCTCCGTGCCCCCGAACAACGAGAGGGGCATCGGACCGTTCGCCGAATTGCCAGCCTCGATCGGATAGACGAACTGGTATTGCGCATTCGTCCGCACCACCGCGAACACCGCCATCTTCGGACGACTCCCGCTCTGCCGGATGCGCACCAGCACGAACGGTTCGCTCGCCCCGCCGGGCGCGTTCAGATCGTCCCGCAGCGCGTACGCCGTCGCCCCCACCACCACGGCGTGCTCCTCGTTCGGATTGTACCCCGGCAGCGACTTGTCGTTCTGCACGTACACCTCGCCCCCCGCCACCGCGTTCGTCCCGCTGCCCAGCCCGCTCGCAATCACGATCTGCGGCGCGTCTTCCGGCCAAAGCGACTGATAGTGGGCCACCTGTGACGGATAGAACACCCGCGACGGCATCCCCGTCGCCTTCCCCTCCGCGCCCCACCAGATCTCGAACTCGTTGGTGTTTACCGGAATCACCGCCGAGTCGTACGTCTCCTGCCACTCCGTCGGATAGTTGTATAGCACCGGATCGTACGCCGTCCCCGAATAGACATAGCCCGGCAGAAGACGGTCGTGCAGCACTTCCCGAATGCCACCGCCCAGAAGATGCGGTCCCTGCGCCCATTTCGCCGTCCCGTGGATGGTCGCGTACGATCCATCCACCACGTCTCGCAGATGCGTCCCCTTCCCCTCGTCCATCGAATACGCCTCGACCAGCCCCGTCCGCGCCGCCCTGACGGTCTGCTTCATCCCCCGCTGGATCTCCGCCTCCGTCCGCGCCACCGACCAGAGCCGGAACTCGTCCAGTATCCCCTGGAACTTCGGCAAAGTATTCGCGCGTTGAGATCTTCCGAGACTCACCGACTTCCTCGCCTTGTCGTGGCTCCCCGAAGCAGGAGCATCATCCTCGGCGACCAGCTGCCCGTTCCAGTACAGTTTGACCTTCTCTTCATCGCACGTCCCCGCCAGATGGTGCCATGCCATCAGACTTGCCTTCCCCGCCGCCTCCGCATACGTCACCTCCCTGTCCTCCACCCGGAAATATGGCGTCCCATCACTCTTGAACCCCAGCTCCCACCCACACGGAGACGAAACGATGGAGCTATTTGTTACCCACTGAGATGCCACCGCCGTATCCGATCCGCGCAGCCCCGTCCGATACGTCCATACCTCCGCCGTGAGGGTCGGGCTGTGCTGAATGGGAAGATCCTGCCCGCCATCCACAAATGTCGTCGTTCCATCGAACTGCAGGGCGAGATCGCTCCCCTTCGGCGGCGTGAACTCATCGCCGATCGCCCAGTCAATCGGCGTCGGATCGAACAAGTTCGCGTCGTCGTGCCAGACCGCCTCCACCGGCTCGAACCAGAAGTCATCCGGGGTGAAATACTTCATCAGCGCATAGCCCGGCTGCTTGAACCACAGCTCCGTCCCGTCCTGGCTCAGCGAGGCGTTCGCCGACTCCTTCTTCGGCTCCTCCCGCGTCGCCTGGCTCACAATGTCCGCCGTCATCCCGCCCGGCATGTACGTCGGCGCGCTCTTGTCCGTCCCGTCCGTCACAACCTTGGTTATCGATCCCGGCCACGAAATCGAGAACCAGTCCACCTCGAACGGCCACTCCACCCCGCGGTCGTCCTTGTGCATCCAGTACACCTCCGCGTCCCATTCCGACCCCTCCGTCGCCCGGATCGCGTACAGCCAGTTGTCCTTGTGCGCATAGCCCTGGCTCCCGTCCACCATCATCAGCCGGTCCTCGTCCCCGCCCGACAGCCCCGTCATCACCTTCGGATAGAGGTTGTCGGTCCCGTAGTAGCGGTCGTTTGGTAGCAGCCGGTCGCCTACGTGCGCCTTGATCGTCTCGATGGTCGGCCGCAGCACCTGCACCGGCTGCACGCCCAGCGACACGGCATAGTTCCCGTCCTGGTAGTACTCCAGCAGCAGAATCCCCTCCACCTCCGCCGACCGCAGGCACTGCGCCGTCCCCTCCCCATCCAGCCACACGCCCGCCACGTAGTTCGTCGAGATGCCCGTCGCCGCCCCCGTCGCATCATAGTTCGTCACCACCTCGTACATCGGACGTCCCACGTAGTTGTTGTAGTGCAACGTCGCAAACACCGGCTGGCTGTTCGCCGACAGATACACCATCGGCGCGTTGTACGGCGATTCCGTCCAGAACACCCGCGCCGGACGGCCCTCCGGAATCGACGAAACCGCATACACCACGCTCCCCGTCATCCCTGCCCAGCTGACCTCCATCTGTCCCCCCGCCGCCGCCACCAGCTCATGCCGCGACGGCAGCCAAATCGCGCTCCCGTCCGCATTCTGGTAGTACGCCTCCGGATTCTTCCCCACCCGCATCGGCGTGAACCCCGCCGGCGGCGTATTCGTGTCCGCCCCCGCCGGCGCCGGAATCACGTCCCCCAGCGAGTACTGGTCCACCGTCATCTCCACCGGATGCCCGAACTCTCCCAGCAGCAGCCGCACCCCGCCCTCTCCCTCGCTCGCATAGCCTCCCCACGCCTCCCCCGTCCAGTTCGACGTCCCGCTCCCCGAATAGGACACCAGCTCCGAGCCCGATGCAAAATAGTCCGCCCAGTCCCCCGCCGGGCCGCCCGCCTGCACCACGCTCCCGTACTCGCTCTGCAGCTGCGGCGTCCCCGCCCCTTCCGCCGTCCACGCCAGCGCCGCCACGCACGCCGCCGCCAGCCAGCCCCGACCCGTCATCGCTTCCTTCGCCTTCATCGTCGCGCCCTCTTCCTAGTTCACCCGCATGATGTAGTTCAACGTTTGATACGGTGGGAGGTTTTCGTGCGCCCCTGCGGAATCCCCCGAGCCCCCCGCGTTTCCCGTCTGGCTGCTGTTCTTGCCTCCCCAGAAGCCGTGGTCGCTGCTACAGAGGAAGTCCGCGATATGCCGCGAGTCGGTATCATACAGCGTGTACGTGTGCGTGTGCTTCGGCATCTGGTTCCAGGTCAGGGTCACCGTCTCCGCGCCCCCCTGGTCGCCCAGGTTGTAGCTGCTCTCCCCGTTGCTCCCCGTCCCCACCACGAAACGCCCGCGCAGGTCCGGCGTCTGGATGCCGTTCACCGTCGTGCCATCGCACAGCGCCCACCCGTCCGGCACCTCCGACGCCTTCCCGTACCACAGGATCACCGCCCCCAGCGGCACCGTCCCCAGCCCGTCCAGCGCACCCGCCGCCAGCGACCCCACCGCCGCGTCCCCCGCCACCGTCAGCGAGTCCACCTTCGCCGACTCCGCAATCGTCGTCCCCTCCGCCGACATCGCCGACACCTTCGCCGCCCCCGTCGCCCAGATCAGCCCGTCCACCACGAAATCCCCGTACGATTTCCGCGCCGTGTTCGCCATGAACGCATACGGCACCGTCGCCACCCGCTGCCGGGGGCCCGCCACCGCGCCGCCCACCGTCACCTCCGCCCAGCTGTCCTTCGCCCGCAGCACCTGCTGCAGCTTCGCGTCCGCCGGTGTGCCGTCCAGCGCTTCCCCGGCGTCCGTCAGCGACACATGGAACGCCCCGTCCGTCTCTGCCCACACCTTCGCCGTCCGCCCCCACAGCGCCGTCCCCCCCTCCGCCACGTCGTACAGCCGCACCTCCAGTGTCTGCTCTCCCGTCAGCGCCGTCCCTCCCGCATCCATCAGCCAGCCGCCCCATTCCCACGCGAACTCCCCGATCACGTCATCCACGAACTGCAGCGCGTCCATCAGATCGTCCTCCAGCTCGCTCTCCTGCATCCCTCCAACCAGGTTCCCCACCACCAGTTCCGCGCCCTGCGCCGCATCCGCCGCCAGCAGCCCCAGCGCCAAGACCAGTGCCAGCAGTCCCTGCCACGCGCACGCCATCCGCCCCAAGCCGACCCCGCTTCCGACCTTCATCCCTGTCTTGCTCATCGCTCTGCTCCTTTCCATCCCGCTATTGCACCCGCATGATGTACGTCAGCGCATAATATGGCGGCCGGTTCTCGTGCGCCTCGCTGTTCCCTGCCGAGTCGGTCGTTCCCGACGATGTTCCTTTCCACCACCGGTCGTTGCCCGAGCTATCGCTCGATTCGCTGCCGTGCAGCGACTTCTTGTTAGAAGAGACTTCATACGAATGCGAATGCGACGGGATCTGGTCTTCCGTCAGCGTCACTCTGTCCTGTCCCCCTGTCGAGCCCAAGCCATAGCCTGAAGCCCCCGCGCCCACCACGAACCGTCCCCGCAGGTCCGGCGTCTGGATGCCGTTCACCGTCGTGCCATCGCACAGCGCCCACCCGTCCGGCAGCGAGGACTTCGTCCACATCAGGATGGTCCCCACCGGCGCCACCGCCGCCCCTTCGAATTTCCCCGCCTTCGCCGTGCCGCCCACCGTCGCCGCCACCTCATCCATCTGCAAGCCGCCCCCCGCCGACACCGACTTCGCCGACAGCTCCCCGCTGACGATTGCCCCATAGCCCATCAGCTCGTCCTTCGTCAGCGCCACCTCCACCTTCGACGCCGACAGCTCCCCGTCGATGTAGAAGCTCAGCGGCGACTGCTCCGCGTACTCCGCCGCCAGCACCTGCGGCGACGACGCGAACTCCACCCGCGGCGCGATCGCCTCCCCGTGCCCCGCCACCTCCAGCTCCAGGAACCGCCCCCCCTCCTCGAACACCTTCAGCAGCTCTCCGTCCGTCCCCGCCGCCAGCAACACATGGAACCGCCCCTGCGGTCCGCACTGCACCTCCATCTGCTTCTCCCACAGCGCCTTTCCCCCGCTCGACTCCTCGAAGATGCGGAACGTCACCGTCTGCGTCCCTCCCAGCGCCCCCTCCACCGGATCCGCCAGCCGACCCTCGTACGCAATCTCCTCCTGCACCGCGTCCGCCGCCAGCGCCACCCCCGCACCCAGTGTCACCCCCAGCGCCACCGCCGCCCAGAACGTCCTCATGCTCGCAACCCCGGCCACCTTCTCCATGTTCTTCATCGCCTGCCTCCTACTTCACCCGCATGATGTAATACAGCGCCATGTACCGCGGTCGGTTCTCGTGCGCTCCTCCCCCCCCCGCCGATGACGTGTCCACCGAATTGGCAGAATCCGACCAAAAGGATCCGTCAGCCTCAAGCAGGCACCGTCCCTCGCTCCTGGAATTACGCTTCCAGATCCCGTGCGTGTGCGGCGGTATCTGGTCCTGATTCAGGGTTACGGACTCCGCGCCGCCGCTCTCCTCCCCCGCATCCTTGCCCTCCCGCGGATGCATCACGAACCATCCCCGCAGGTCCGGCGTCTGCATCCCCTCCTGCGTCGACCCGTCGCACACCGCCCAGCCCTTCGGCACCGTGTCCGTCTCCCCGCTCCACATCACGATCGCCCCCACCGGCATCGTCCCGTGGCCCGTCATCGCGCCCCCGTCCGCCACCTTCAGCGTCCCTTTAACCGTCAGGTCATTGGTCACCGTCAGCCCCGTGACCGACACGAAATCCTTACCCACCGTCAGCTCTCCGTCCACCGTCAGCCCCCCCCCGAACACCGCCGCCCCAGCCGTCCGCACCGTCTCCCCCGCCGCGAAGTTCCCGTCGCTCCACAGCGCATGCCGCGCATGGAGCGCCTGGCCGCCCGTCGACACCGGCTGCCGCGGTCGGATCACTCCCGCCCCCTCCACCTCCAGCTCCAGATACCGCGTCCCCCCCTCGAACGCGTCTTCCAGATGCTCCTTCACCGCCGTCCCCGCCGGGTTTCCCGAGTCGTCCAGCATCACGTCGAAGTTCCCGTTCCGGTCCACCGTCACCGGAATCTCCCGCGCCCAGATCAGCGTCCCACCCTCCTCCGCATCATAGATCCGGAACACGAGATGCTGGATTTCATCCAGCGCCTGTCCGTCCGACCGCGCCAGATGCCCCTTGTAGTTCATGCCGCCCGCCACCCCTGAGCCTGCCGCCGGCGCCGCGCACCATGTCGCCGACGCGCAAACCACCGCCGCCAGCCCGAAAAACCGCACCAAACTCTTCATCTTCCGTTCCTTTCCCTTAGTCCGCCGATTCCGTCACCAGCTCCGCCCCCGTTGCCAGGTTCCACAAGGCCACCGTCCCCTCCACCGTCACATCGTCCGCCCGCGCCCCCTTCACCACTTCCTGGTACGTCCCCTCCACCCGCATTTCCCCCGTCGCCAGCACGTCCGCCGCCGCCTCCACCTCCATCGACACCTCCCGCGTCACCGTCCGCGTCTCCACCCCTTCCGCGTATGGCACGAACTTCCCGTCCTTGTTGTCGAACTGCGGATGCTTCGCATGCAAGAACGGATTCACCGGGTCGTCGAACGCCACCGTCACCGTCCCCGACAGCGTACCCGCCAGCCCGTCCGACCCCAACATCACGGGGGCCATCCCCAGCGGAAACGCCACCGCGCTCAGCCGCCGCACCTCCCCCGTCGTCGCCGACGCCGGAACCAGCTCCCGCCGCGCGTACGCCTTGCCCCCCGCCAGCCACGCCTCCGACAGCAGCCGCACCGTCCCGTCCGCCCCCACATGCACCAGCAGCCGCACCGTTGCCGGCGACCGCACCGGCAGCACCGTATTCCCCTGGTAGCGCGGACAACTCACCCCCGTCAGCACCGCCTCTCCCATCCATAACCCCGCCTGCGCGTTCGCGGTCGGTGGCAATTCCAGGCTCTCCTCCTCGCCTGGGATGATGGGGCCCCGCTCCGCCGTCACCGGCACATCCACCTCCGTCTTCGCCTCGCTGTCCAGCACCTTCAGCACGCTCTGGTACGTCCCCTCCGTCCCCTCCGTAATCTCCATTTCCAGACGCAACACCCCGAATTCCAGCACCTGCTCCTCCCCCGGCGCCAGCTCGAACGAAAACCCGTCCGCCTTCCCCCAGCCCGCCTCCCCCACACTCCCCGCGCCCTTCAGATACAGCGGCACCATGCCCAGCACCGACGCCTCCCCTGCCGGCGCCTCCTCCGACGCCACATGGCTCAACGCCACCTTCCGCGTCACCGTCCCCCGGTTCCCCACCACCAGCTTGATCGTCCGCCGTGCCAGACCGAACTCCAGCCCCGCCCCGCCCTCGTCGACCTTCACCTCCACCGGCCCCGTGTAATCGCTCGCCCCGCCGCACTCCACCCACACCGCCTCCCCCTGCGCGAGTTTCTGCGTGTCCGGACGCGACACCACCCGCACCGCCCCGTCGCCCCCAATCGTGTACACTCCATTCTCGTACCCCCTTCCCAGCACCGTCTCCGCCATCCCCCCGAACGCCTCCGTCACCGACAGCCCCTTCGGCCCCGCCGAAACCCCGACCAGATTCAACGCGTTCGGATACCACTCCCCCACTGGCAACATCGCCTTTCCCTTGATCCTCAACACGCCCGTCCCCGCCAGCTGCCGCACCCGGATCAGATACCTCCCTCCCCCCGCCAGCCCGCCCAACGTATTCAGAAATGACTCCTTCCCCGGATACCACACCTTCCAATGCGGCGACTGCCCCAGCAGCTCCGCGCCATCCGGCGCCGTCTCGATGGTCATGAAATGCCGGTCCCACTGCCACACGCCGACCACGTTCGACACGCTTCCCGCCGCCTCCGCCAGTTCCTCCTCGAACCCGCCGCACGGCATCACCCGCACATACACCGCATTCCACCCCTCCCGCAACGGAATCTCCTGCGTCATCCACTGTCCCCACGCCGTGCCCGCCAGGGCACACCCCACCGCCACCCCCGACACCAACCGCCGCCAGCCTATCCGTTGCATCATTGCACACCTCTCCTGTTCCTTTTATCTTACCTCCCTTCCTCTCCCCCCCACAAGCGCAAACCCTCCCCCCGGCTTTTTGTCATCTTTTGTCGCGTTCGTCCCGCCCCTTTCTTCTTTCATGTTTCTCGACACGCTCGATCTCCCCCGCCCTTTTCGCCACCGGCGGGCAAGGGGCCCCTCCTCGTCCTACGGTCTCGCCACCCAAATGGGAACCGAATTTGGTCGTGCTTTGGTGTTGTTTCAGGGTGGGTGGAAGAGTATGCTTCCGCGCGTTTTGGAGGAAATGAGCTATGCCTACCTACGAATACGAATGCCAAAAATGCGGCCACCACTTTGAAAAATTCCAGTCCATCTCCGCCGAGCCTGTCAAGACCTGCCCCAAGTGCCACGGCAAGGTCAAGCGCCTGATCGGCATTGGCTCCGGCATCATCTTCAAGGGCTCCGGCTTCTACGAAACCGACTATAAGCACGACCACTGCCCGCCCTCCGCCCCCGCCTCCTGCGAACACAAGTCCGCGTCCGGCTGCTCCTGCGGCGCCGACCACTGCCCCCACCACCACTAGCCCCCCCACTCCCCCACTCCCCGTTTTCGCCCGTTTTCCCATCCCCGGAGGCCTCTCATGCCCTGGAACTATTCCGAAAAGACCAAGCAGCTCTTCCTCGACGCCGTGCAAGGCAAGCCGGGCACGCATCTGGGCGAAGTGAAGGATGCCGATGGTGTCGGCGAACACGGCTCCATCGTCTGCGGTGACGCCCTCAAGTTCACCTTCCGCGTCAAAAAGGCCGAAAATCCCCTCGATGATGTCATCGTCGAGGCCCGCTACCTCACCTTCGGCTGCACCTCCGCCATCGCCGCCTCCGAAGCCCTGTGCTGCATCGTCGAGCAGGAGCACCTGACCCCGCCCCAGGCCCTCTCCATCTCCAACGACGACATCGTCCGCTTCCTCGACGGCCTGCCCGCCCAGAAGATCCACTGTTCCGTCATGGGTGCCGAGGCCCTCCAGGCCGCCGTCTTCGACTGGGCCGCCCGCCGCGGCGTCACCCAGGAGCAGCTTGCTACCGCCAATCCCGCCGCCACCCACGTCTCCGCCAAGCAGGACGAAGGCCGCATCGTCTGCAAATGCTTTGCCATCACGGAGCCCTACCTCCGCCGCAAGATCAAGGAGCTGGACCTCCACACCTGCGACGAGGTCACCTCCGCCCTCAAGGCTGGCGGCATGTGCGGTCTCTGCCGCAACGCGCCCGGGGGCATCCAGGACATCCTGAACGACATCTGGGGTGTGCAGCCGGCCGCCAAGCCGTCCACCGACGCCCCTTCTGCCCCAGCCGATGCCGCCTCTGCCGCGCCCAGCCCCTTCCAGTTCGCCAAGCAGGTCGAGAAGGTCATCGCCGAGACCGCCCGCCCCCTCCTCCAGGCCGATGGCGGCGATGTCGAGGTCGTGGACATCAAGGACCACCTCGTTTACGTCACCCTCAAGGGCCACTGCGCCTCCTGCCCTGGCGCCTCCATGACTCTCCAGCACCTCATCGAAGGCTCTCTCCGGAAAGCCATCGCCTCCGACATCCGCGTCATCCCCGTCTAACCCGCACCGCCATGCTCATCTACGCCGACAACAACGCCACCACCGCCGTCGCCCCCGAGGCCGTCGAGGCCATGCGGCCCTTCCTCTCCGACTGCTACTTCAACCCGTCCAGCATGTACGACTCGGCCGCCGATGTCGCCCGCCGCCTGGCCGGTTTCCGCGCCGACGTCGCCCACTTCCTCCGTGCCGCCAGCCCCGCCGAAGTCCTCTTCACCTCCTGCGCCACCGAGTCCAACAACACCGTCCTCTTCGGCACCTCGGCCGCCAATCCGGCCCGCCGCCACATCGTGACCACCGCCGTCGAGCATCCGGCCATCCTGGAGCCCTGCCGCGAACTCGAACGCCGCGGCTACGCCGTCACCTACGTCCCCGTCCTCCCCACCGGCGAACTCGACCGCGCCGCCTTCGTCCGCGCCCTGCGCCCCGGCGAGACGCTCCTTGTCAGCGTCATGCACGCCAACAACGAGACCGGCGTCATCTTTCCCGTCGCCGACCTCGCCCGCATCGTGAAGGCCACCGATCCCGCCATCCTCTTCCACACCGACGCCACCCAGTCCGCCGGAAAGCTTCCCCTCGACCTCTCCGGCGAGCTGTCCCAGGTCGACCTCCTCAGCTTCTCGGGCCACAAGATGCACGCCCCCAAGGGCGTTGGTGCGCTCTACGTCCGGAAGGGCACGCCCCTCCGTCCCTTCCTGCTGGGCGGCCATCAGGAGTCCGGCCGACGCGCCGGCACCGAAAACCTCCCCTACGCCGCCGCTCTGGCCGCCGCCTGCCAGCTCGCGACGAAGCACCTGGCCGAGATGCCCCGCGTCGCCGCCATGCGCGACGACCTCCAGACCCGTCTCCAGGCCGCCATCCCCTTCCTCGAGGTCAACGGCGCCACCCAGCCCCGCACCCCCAACACCCTTTCCCTGGCCTGCCACTTCATCGAGGGCGAATCCATCCTCTACGAGCTGAACGAGCGCGGCATCTGCGCCTCCACGGGCAGCGCCTGCTCCTCCGGCAGCCTGGAACCCTCGCACGTCCTCAAGGCGATGGCCATTCCCTTCACCGCCATGCACGGCTCCCTGCGCCTCTCCTTCTCCGCCTACACCACCCAGGCCGAGATAGACGCCCTCGCCAACGCCATCCCCGCCGTCGTCACCTCCCTCCGCCGCCTCTCCCCCTACTGGAACGAAGCCACCGGCACTCCCCGCGCCGTCCCCGCCGCCCCGGCCCCTTGAGCCCTGGTCCTATTCCGCCCCTTTCTCGGACCGCGGGGAGAGTCGCCCCTGCCCGTCCCCTCTTTCCCTCCCCCACCCCCACTCACTTCTCCAGCGGCTCCAGTACCCACCGCTTGTTGAACCAGAACCACTGTTCCGGCGTCTCCCGAATCGCCACCTCGACGCGTTGCATGACGACTTCCGTAAGCCGTTGCACATCCTCGTCCTTGGACAGGCTAGAATCCGCATAGAACGGCCCCTCCAGCGTCAGATGATGCTTGGTCCACCCCTCCCGGCGCATCATGGCCAGGAAAATCGGCACCCCCGTCTGCCGCGCCAGCAACGCCATGCCCGGATAGAGATTCGCCTTGCCCCCCAGGAAGGACACCTCCACCCCCGGCGTCTTCGAGCGCAAGTCCGGCAGAATCCCCAGCGTCTTCCCCGCCCGCAGATTGGCCAGAATCCGCTTGAGCGACGTCGCCTCCCCCCGCGGTAGCAGCTCGATGTCAGCGCCCGCCCGCAACCGCGAAATATAGTCCGTCACGTACGGATTGTGCTGCGGCGCATAGAGCGTGAAGATGGGCTTGCCCACCATGGGCGCAATCAGCCCCGCCAGCTCCCAGTTCCCCATGTGCGGCGACGCGAAAATGAGCCCTTTCCCCGGGTTTTGGTCCGCCCATCCCTTGAACTGTGTCAGCACTTCGGCCAGATTCTCGATGTGCTCCGCCAGCGACCGTTTTTCCCGTCCCCCGTTCATGTACACCATTTCCGCCGCATTGAACGCAATGTTCCGCAGGCTCTGCCAGGCAATTTTCCGCACCCGGCGCTCCGGCATCTCGTCCCCGAACACCTCCCGGATGCGCCGATACACCTCCCGCCGCCGTCCCCCCATGCCCCAGTAGGCCAGCCGCGCCACGCCAGCCGCCAGTGCCAGCGCCGCCCGATACGGCAACACCGCCGCCAGTCCCCCCACTACCCGCACCGCCGCATATTCCAGCCGATAGCGCACCGGATGCCGTAGCGCAGACCGCTCCTTTTCTTCGCCTGACTTCTGACCGTTCATCGTACCCCCACTCTCCCATTTCCTCCCGCTTTTGTCAATCGCAACGCGCACCTCTTCTCCTGCAATCTTTTCCCGCATTCTTCCGCCCTGCTTCTTCCTTGCGCACCCCCGATGCGACAATTTTGTGAAAAAGTTCCCCGCTTGTGCACAAAAATGTTTGACTCTTTTGCCGCATCCTCCACAATGGAAACGAAAGCCCACGCGAAATCACTGCGATAGCAACACCTTTTCCCCCAGGAGCCCCTCATGCAACGACAGGCCATGATGCGAGAACGCCATCTCCACGAGATCGAACTGCTCGGGGAGATCAGCCGTCTGCTGGACCACAGCATCGACCTCCGCGAGGTGGCCGACCCCATGCTCGAAGCTCTCTCCATCCACATGGGCATGGAATACGCCACCCTCACCCTCCTCCACCAGGACACCAACGAAATCCTGATCGAGGCTTCGCGCGGCCTCAGTGCCCAGCAAGCCCAGCAGGGCAAATACCACCTCGGCGAAGGCATCACGGGCCGCGTCGTCGCCACCGGCCGTCCCATCGTCGTCCAGCGCACCAGCGAATCCCCCTACTACCTCGACAAGACCCACCGCGGCCGCAGCCCCGACCGCTCGTTCCTCTGCGTGCCCATCAAGGTCGAACGCCAGGTGGCCGGCGCCCTCAGCGTCGACCTCCCCTGCGAGCCCATGTCCGAAATCGAGCAGGACGCCCGCCTCCTGCGCATTGTCGCCTCCATGATTGCGCAGGCCACCAAGCTGCGCCGCGTCGTCATGGCCGACCAGGAACGCCTCGTCTCGGAGAACCGCCGACTCAAGGCCGACCTCGCCGAACGCTATCGCCCCAGCCGCATCATCGGCAACTCCAAGGCCATGCGCGAGCTCTACGTGCGCATGGCGGAACTCGCGACCCACGCCCGTCCGGTCTGGTTCGAGGGCGAAACCGGCACCGGCAAGGAGACCCTCGCCCGCACCCTCCACTTCAACGGCCCCCGCACCACCCAGCCGTTCGTCACTCTCCGCTGCGCCGGACTGGCCCCCGGCGATATCGAAGGCGAGCTTTTCGGCACCGAGACCCGCACTGGCGCCAGCACCATCGGCCGCCTTGAAAAGGCCGCTGGAGGCACCTTCTACCTCGCGGACATCGAGGAGCTCCCGCTCCCCGCGCAGGAGCGCCTCGTGGGCTTTCTGTCCGGACGCGGCTTCGAGCGCATCGGGGGCACGCGGCGCCTCCAGGCCGACGTCCGCGTCATGGCGGGCAGCTCCGCCGACCTCCGTGCCCTCGCCCAGGAGGGGGCCTTCTCGCCAGATCTCCTCGACAAGCTGCTGCCCGAACGCCTCTTCGTCCCCCCCCTCCGCAAGCGCAAGTCCGACATCCCCTTGCTGGCCGCCCACTTCCAAAACGAATACGCGCATGCTCATGGCAAGGACATCCGCCGCTTCAGTCCGGCGACCATCGACATGCTTCTGGCCTACCACTGGCCTGCCAACGTCCGAGAACTGGAAGACGTCGTCGAGTCCGCTGTCCTGGCCGCCGAAGGCTCGGTCATCCTGCCCTACCACCTGCCGGCCACCCTTCAGACCGCCGAGACCGCCGCTGCTCCGGCCCCCAACGCGGAAGCTCCCGTGGTGACCATTCCGGCCCCCACCCCCGACGCCTCCTTCAAGTCCCGCGTCGTCGCCTTCGAACGGGCCATCATCCTCGACGCCCTCCGCGCCAGCCGTGGCCACATGGCCGCCGCCGCCCGCGCCCTCAAAACCACCCCTCGCATCCTCTACTACAAAGTCAAGCTCTACGGCATCGACCCCAACCCCTACCTCTAACCCCTCCCCGTCTCCCAATTTGGATGGACATGTTCTTCGAAGAACTCTCTCTTCTACGGTAGTTCCATTCGCTTTCATCGGTGCCTTTGTCATTTTATTTGCTTTATTTTGGACAACCCCCTTGAGAAGACCGGGGAAGGAATGATAGGGTTGAGGGTGACACGAGGACAGCGTCAAAGTCGCTCTCAAGGGAAAAGAAAATGGCTAGGAAGTCTCCAGTGGTTTGGGTTGCGGAGGAGAAGCCGCTTGTGGGCGCGGTCGTGGATTGGCTGCTGGGATACGATGCGGCCGGAGAGACGGTCGCGGAGGCGTCGGGGCTGTTGCGGGTGGAGGCGGGGGTGGTGGCGCTGGACCATGTGCTGGTGGTGGTGCCGACGGGCGAGGCCGGCCGGCGGTTGCGCCGCGCGTTGGCGGCCCGGGCTCGAAAACTATGGGAATTGGGCATCGCGCTCCCGGATGGATCGCGTTTTCCGGCCGCCCTGGTGCCCCCAGTGGTCAAGATGCCCCGGCTTCTGCTTCCCAGCTATGGAGCGGGGCCGATGGCCGCAGGCGAATCTTCCACTTCGATGCAACGAGTGGCCACGCGCGCGGAGGCATTGATGGCCTTGACGCGCTGTCTGCGGGCCTTGCGTCCGGGCGAACTGGCGGCGCTTGTCCGCCGTCCGAAGGCAGGTCTTGATGGGCAGCCCCCGCCTCCGATGTCGTTCGCCAGCGCCCTCGTACAGGCCAAAAAACTGTCCGCCCTCTGGGATGCGCTCTGGGAGAATGGCCTGCTCTGCGCGGACGTGTCAGCGTTTTTGAGTGCCGGCCGTCTGGGGAACAACCAGGAAACGGGCAGTGCCTTTCTCGCGTCCCCTCACGACGCGGTGAAAGAGGAGGCGGAACAGGAGCTGTGGGCGGAACTTGAGACAATCGATGCGGAATCCTCTGGCAATGGCCCGTTCTCCGTGGAGCTTCGGGCCCGATGGCAAGACCTGGCCACGCTGGAGCAACGCTTCTTCGCCCTGCTGGAAGGCAAGGGGCTGGCCCATCCGAACACGGCCCTGCGGCATCTCCTGGAGGATTTGCTGAGGCCCGAACGCCGCCCCCACGCCGTCCAGACGCTACTGGCGACGACTGGGCTGGAAAAGATCGAGTGCATCGTACTCCCCGGACTGCCGGACGCCATTCCGGCCTTCTACCGCTTGACGGAGGCCATAGCCCGCCAGGGCCTGGCGGTGACCACGCTGATTCATGGGAATCGCGAAGCTGCGGCGGCGCTCTTCGACCGCTGGGGACGCCCGCTGGCGACCTCCCAAAGCCCTTGGCGCAACTCGGCGACAAGCCCTCTCGCGCAAATGGCGGCACAACGCCTTCCGGTGGTGCGACGGCTGGCTGACCCACCCACGCAGGCGCAAGAGGCCGCCGAACTGTTTTTCCACGACCCCGCCCCCATGCGCACAGCGGGAAAAACCCCACAGAACCGCGACATTGCGCTGGCAATGCTGGATCCCGAACTGGAGGCCGTACTGCTCCCACTGTTCGCCGCCCCTCCGCCACCTCCCGGCACCAAGGTGGCCGCCCCAGAAGGTGGCGTAACGCTATACAATCCGGCCCAGCGACCGCTTGCGACGTCATCGCTGGGGCGTCTGCTGGCACGGACGCTGCCGATGCTTGCGCCCAATCCGTCGTTCGCCGACCTGTCGGCGTTTCTGCGCCTGGCGGATGTTCGCGGTTGCCTGGGGCGGCTCGCCGCACCTATCCTCAGCGGCACCAACGCACCCGAAGACCTCCATGTCAGCTCCGCCCTGGCCACTCTGGACAACCTGCAACGGCAGAGCCTCCCGGAATCGCTGTCGGACCTGAAGGCGGCTTTGGCACAAAAACAGGAAAACGCAAGACCTGAGGAAACAGAGTATCGCAACTTGGCCACCCTGCTGGAGCGTTTCGAGGAACTGCGCTGCAAGGCGGACCAAGAGGCGGAAGCGGGCGGAGGTGGCGAAATGGCCCGTCTGCTGGCCTTGCTCCGTGGCATCTACCGCAGCAAAAGCATCCGTAGCGATCGCCCCTGGGATCGCGAGCTGGAATCCACCGCCGCGATCGTCAGGCAGACGGTCTTGGAAATCCGTTCGCTGGAAGCCCTCGGCCTGGCCCCGGCCCCGGACGAGAGCGCCCAGTTGCTGACGGCCTTGCTCGCCGGTGCCACCTACTCGCTGGATGCCGCCCCCGAAGCGCGTCCCGCCCTCGGCTGGCTGGAGTTGCCATGGTGCGAGGAACCGCGCCTGGTGGTGACGGGCTTTGACGAGGGCTGCATCCCGGCTCCGCTGGAGACGGACGCCCTGCTACCGGATGGCCTCCGCGCCGCGCTAGGACTGCCTTGCGACGCCCGCCGTCTCGTCCGCGATGCCTTCGTCCTGCGCGAAATTCTGGCCTGCCGGCTGCCCGGCGATGTCGCCCTGTTGTGTGAGCGCAACGACCAACGTGGCAATATCCGCCGCCCCTCTCGCCTCCTGTTTCACGTGCCCGACCAAGACCTTCCCGCCCGCGCCCACGAACTCTTCCAGGATCCGGCTGCGCGGGCCTCGGGCGAACGCCCGTCGCTACCCGCCGCCTGGAAGCTCCAGTTGCCGCTCCCCGGGAAGGCCATCTGGACCCAGGACCATCAGCGCGGCCCCATCCATCGGCTTAGCGTGACGGACTTCAGTAGCTACCTCGCCACTCCCCTCGGCTTCTATCTGCAAAAGGTCTTCGGCGACTCCGGCCGAGACGGCGTCCCCCTGACGGAAATGCCGGCAAACGACTTCGGCACCCTTTGCCATGCGGCCCTCCAGACTTTCGCCCAATCGTCCCACCGCGATGCGACCGATTCCTCCGCCATCGAACGTTTCGTGTTGGACGCATTCGAGCACGAGTTTTCCCGCCAGCTAGGCGCCTCCCCCGTGCGCCCGGTGCTTCTGCTCCAGAAGGAGGCCGCCCGGCAGCGGCTCCGCTGGTTCGCCGCCCGGCAGGCGGAATTGCGTGCGGAGGGCTGGCGCATCCTTGCCGCCGAGACGTTGTTCGACTTGCCCGCCGACACGATGTTGGTCGATGGCATCAAGTTGCCGCTGGCCATCCGGGGCCGCGCCGACCGCATCGATGTCAAAGCCCCGGCTACACCAGGAGCTCTGCCCTCCTATCGCGTGCTCGACTACAAGACCTGGCCCAAATTCGACGCCCAGATTCATTCCTTCAAATCTACGGTCATCCCTGCTGGCCTATCCTGGCCTGACGATGCCCCCGCCAATGCCCAAACTGCCGTCGCCGATGGAGGCGTCCAAGCGGTGCATCTTGAAGCGTCCGCCAAGGCTCAGAGCAAGGGGGCCTACTGGACCGACCTGCAACTGCCGCTCTACCAGCTCCTCGCCCACGCCGTCCCGTTTGCACGTGTCGACGGCTCCGCGCCCGCCCCTGTCGAAGCCAATGCCACCGTCAACGCGGGCTACTTCGTGCTGGGAAATACCGAAAAGGACACCCAGCTTCGGGTCTTCGACTTCTCGTCCAAGGGCATGAAGCAGGCCGCGAACACGCTACAGACCGTCGTCCGCCGCGTGCAGGCCGGCCTCTTCCTGCCTCTGGGCAAGGAGGTCGCCTTTGCTCGCAGGACAGGGGAACTCTGCCTGCTGCCCGCCACCCAGGACCCCCTTGCGGACGGCATCGACTCCGCCTGGCTCGCCGACCAGCGCCAACGCCGAGTCCAATTCCTGGCTGCGCAACCATCGCCTGCCAGCGCACCGACAGCGTCCCGGTCCGCCGCCAACGCTCCCGCCGAACAGGGAGCCGAGTAATCATGCACCATTCTAATGTCCTGGATGATAAAAACTTGTTCAAACGACGGCATGGTGTTTCCCGACGAGGCGCCGGATTGAAGGCGCAGTTTCCTGCGTCGAAATCCGGCAACGACGTGGGGGAACATCAGGGCAAGTTTGGACAAGGAATTTTGA
>JAFTAH010000045.1 GCA_017458625.1 Kiritimatiellia bacterium
GGCACGCCGAAGGGCTGGACATCCTGCGCAAAATCAACCCGGCAAGACGCGCATTGGGCCTTCCGCCGCACCCCTTGGTTCCCCCTTGCGCCACCGAAGGGGACCAGAACGGTAAAGTTATTTGCAATTCAGTAGACTAGTTGTCTAGAAATCTAGTTTTCTAGCCGCCCTAGCCTCTCGCCCCTCCCCCGCATTCTTCCATCAGCGCTTCCCGATGCCGCCGCACAAACGCCGCCAGCGCGTCCAGCCAGCTCGGCATGACGTCCAGTCCGGCCGCACGCAGGGCCGCATTGTCCAGAATCGAGTTCAGCGGCCGGGGCGCGTCCGCAGGAAACTCCGCCGTCGTGCAGGGACTGACGCTGGCCTCGATGTCCATCTGCCGGAAAAACGCCTGGGCAAACTCGTACCACGTGCAATGCCCCTGGCTCGTCGCATGGAACATCCCCGTCGCCCCGGCCTCGAGCACCACGCGCACCTGATGCGCCAGCGACTCCGAACACGTCGGCGAACCATACTGGTCGTCCACCACCCGCAGCGGCTGTCCGGCCAGCGCCCGTTTCAGGATGGCCTTCAGGAAGTTCCGCCCCCGCGCCCCGTAGAGCCAGGCCGTCCGCAGAATCGCCGCCCCCTCCGGCCACGCCGCCAGCACCACCCGCTCGCCTGCCAGCTTCGTACGTCCGTACACCGACTTCGGCCCCGGCTCGTCCGCTTCCACGTACGGCTGCGGCGGCTCGCGGTCCCCGGGAAACACGTAGTCCGTCGAAATGTGGACCAGCCGCACCCCCGCCTCCGCGCACACCTTCGCCAGCACGGCCGGCCCCGTCGCATTGGCCCGTTCCGCCGCCACCGGCTCCCGTTCCGCCCGGTCGACCGCCGTGTAGGCCGCGCAGTTCACCACCGCGTCCGGCCGCCAGCTCCGAACAAGCTCTCGCATCCCTGCCTCGTCCGCGATGTCCAGCTCCGGCAGGTCCTTCGCCAACAGCACATGCCCCGCCGCCCCCAGCTCGTCCTGGCAATCGCGGCCCAGCTGGCCGTTGCCGCCCGCGATCAAGATGCGCATGTGCCGCCGCTCCTCTCCCCTACCCCATCAGCCCGGTCTTGCCATCCCGCACGAAGGCAATCGACTCCAGCGGCACGACGTGTCCCAGCCCGCGCAGGTCGACCAGCTCGAAGCCCTTCGCCTCGATCTCGCTCCGCCGTGCCAGAATACCCTGTGCCGCCGCTTCGTCCACCACATACGTCGTGGTCCCGCCCCGCGCCGAATGCAACTGCGAGTACGAAATCGGCACCGCTGGCGACACCTCGTCCGCCAGCGACGCCGCCAACGGCTCCGACTTCCGCGCCCCCGATGCCAGCAGCAGAATCTCCCGCGCCTCGTACACCATCACCGCCCCCATCGAAATCGCATAGCGCGGCGACGCCTCCACGCTCGGGAAATGCCCGTCCTTCACCGCATTCTCCACCGTATTCGCGTCCAGCTTCACCAGCAACATCTCGTTCTGCTCGAACGGAATCCCCGACTCGTGGAACGCCACGTGCCCGCGACCGCCCACCCCGACCACATGCAGGTCGATGCCCCCCGCCGCCCGGATTGCCGCCGGATACGCATCCAGCACGTCCCGCTTGATGGCCGCCAGCGTCGCATCCTTTGCATCCGGGTGAATAACCACGGCCTTCCCCTTGTCCGCGCCCTCCAGATGATAGTCTTCCGTCGCCGACGCCAACGCCTGGTCCAGCGCCGCCTGGTCCACCAGACAGCCATACGGCACCTGCGTCGACGCGAACTTCTTCCGCATCAGCGAGAACAGCTCCTGCACCATGAAATATGAATACGACTCCGGATGCAGCGCCCGCAACTGTGCATTGCCGCCCGGCAGCCCCACATACTCGTCCAGATTGAATGTCCGGATCTTGTCCGCGTCGAACTCCCCGCTGTTCGCCGCCTTGGCCAGATGCTTGTAGAGCCCCGTCGGCGACGCCCCGGTTGCCAGTCCCAGCACCGCGCCTCCCTTTTGCGCTATCCGCGCCCGCAACTTGCCTATGGCCACATCCGCCGCCACCTGGCTCATCTGGTCATAATCCCGCGTAATGAAAACCCTCAGACTCATTTTTTGCTGCCTTTCTGTTCGCTGTGGCGCTCATTTTCCACGTCTCTCCCCTCCCCTGCAATCCGAAACCGCCGTCCCCCCACGATTTTTTGCGTTCCCTTCTCCCCTCTATTTCCTGGCGACATCCCGCAGGTCGCAGGTCGCAAGTCGCTCCCCTGCCCCAACAATCGTGGAATTTTTCGCAAAAAATCTGCCCTGTTCGCCAATTACCGGTTGTGCCCCTCGCGTTCCTCGCCTCTTGCCGTCCACGTCCCGCCCCCCACCTTCCTCTCACTCCGCACCAATGGTGACGCACCGCCGCTCGCTGTCGGCGACCAGCCGCAACCCTTCGGCGCAGAGGTCCGTCGCCTTGACCAGCCACAGGCAGCGCCCCGCCGCTCCCCCCGCCAGCCCAGCCGCCTCGGGCACCACCTCGGCCAGCCGGTTCGGCACGGCGCGAAAGGCCCCCCAGTCGAGCCGATTCCCCTCTTTCCCCGGAAAGATCGCGAAATAGAGGATGTTGGACTCCACCAGCTCGCCGAAGAAATGCGTGCCCAGCGACACGTCGGGCGTCAGGAACTCGTGCATGGCCATCACCTCGCAGATGGCACCGTAGTGGATCAGATCGCTGAACGAACATGGCACGCCCAGCGACGGCAGATGCGTCCCCCACCGTCCCGGTCCGATGGCGACGCCCATCTCCCCGCGCGTTCCCAGTGCCCGTCCCACCTTCCCCACCGCCCGTGCCACGGAATGCCGGGCCGCATCCGGCAACGCGGAATAGATGTCGGGCAAGACCGCCAATAGCCAGTCCACCTCCGCCACCCGCCGCCGCCCGACCACCGCCCCCGTCCCCGCCACCAGCACACGCGGATCGGCCGGGTCGACCTCGGGGAGTTCGAGCCGCCCGCTGCCCTGCACCTGGAGCGGACGGCATTGCAGCAGATTGATCGCATAGCCGCCCCGTTCGTCGAAGTTGATGGCATATTCGATGTCGACCGGCCGCCCATACGCTTTTTCCAGCGCCCCCAGCAGACGCCGCAAGTCCCCGACCAGCCCTCCGCCGTCCGGATCCAGCACTCCGTCGAAGGTCAGGAAGCGATACCCCCCCTCCGTCACGGGCGCGAACCGGTCCAGCGGCACGCCCACGGCTTCGCGCGCCAGCTGGTTGAAGTCGCCCGCGCGCACGCCCCCGCGAGACAAATCAACATAGTCCACCTTTCGCTGGCTATGCCGCGCAATCTCGTCGAACCCGCTCTCCGGGCGTCGCCGCGGCGCATTCAGCGCGACCACCCGCGTGTAGTCGTCGTCCACTCGATCCACCGCCCGCGTCCCCAGCCCGTACACCAGTCGTAGCACCCCGCTGGCCGGGTCGATTGCCGCATCCCACGCGAACGGATTGTACGAAAAGCCCACGCCTGCCAGATGCGGATAGAACTTGTCCCCCTGCATCTCGCCGCTCACCCGCATGACGAGCAGCGCCATCTGCTCGTCGCGTCCCAGCAGCCCGAACCGGTCGCGGTAGAGCAGCGCATCCCGGCTCATCGCGCTCGCATAGACCGTCCGGATGGCATCCAGGAACTCGCCCAGCCGCACCTCCGCGCTTCCCTGGTTCACGCAGTAGACGCTCTCGTACTTGCCCGCGAACGAGTTGCCGAACGCGTCCTCCAGCAGCGAGCTCGACCGCACGATGATCGGGTACGGCCCGAAGTAGTCCAGCATCCGCCGGAAAAGCCCCAGCTCGTACGCCGAGAACTTCCCCCGCAGCACCCGCTCCCGCACCTCCTCCACGCCGTCCAAGAACCGCAGCGGATCCTTCTGCCGCTCCCGGTCCTCCCAGAGCCCATTGCGCACCAGAAACGAATAGAACACGTCCGACCCCACGTAGAACGAGTCATGCGCCTCCAGCCGGCCGTCCAGCGCCGCGCAGTCCGTTTCCGCAATCTTCCGCGCCACCAGCATCCCCGCCGACTTGCCCCCGATGAGCCCCGTCCCGACCCGCCGCCCGACGATGCCCAGCACATCCTGTAGCGTCAGATAGCGATTGGCCAGCGCCCGCATCGACGGCTCCCGCGTCACCACCAGGTCGATCAGTTCCCGCTTCAGTTCCTCGCCCCGGGCCGCATCCGGCGACCAGCCCTGCGCCACGGCCCGTGCCCAATCCTCGGCCTCTCGCACCACCGCCCGCCCATACCCCTCCGGGTGCAACGCCTTCGGCAACACGCGCGTCGACACCGCCGTCAGCACCGCGCTCTGCCGCACCAGTTCCAGTCCCGCGCCCCCATCCCACGCCCGCATCAGATGGAGCCCCGGGGCCTCGCGGTCCGCCGCCTTGACGGGCAGCAGCAGCCACTTCCGCACCGCCCCATCCCGTCGCACGTCCGCATACACGTTCACCGCCACCGCCACCAGTCCCCGCACCCCCTCCGTCACATACCGCGCATGGCCATCCAGCCGCATTCCCAAATAGCCTACGCCTCCCCGTCGCGCCACCATCCCGGCCGCCAGCGACCAAAACGCCCCCACCATCGCGTCCGACGCCCACCCCTCCGCCAGCCCCGAAAGACTATCGAACACGAAGCCCGTCCCATCCGCCGCCCCCTCGATGCCCTCCCTGACCCTCTCCAGCAGCGCCTCGAATCCCTGGCTCGCCTCCAGCCGCACCACCTGGGCCACCCCCTCGTCCAACAGCGCCCCATGCCCGCCAAACCGGAAATACACCACCTCCCGGCCATCCTCCCGGGCCGCCGCCGCAAACGGCCCCGCCACATCCGCCAACGCCGACTCGTCCTCCACGTCCCAGAGCAGGCACTCCCCATCCCGGAGTCCGCCTCCCAACGCCTCGTCGAACTCCCCACGTCCGAGTCCCGTCCGCCACGCCCCCCCCCTGCTACCACCGCCCAGCCTCATTGCCAAACTCCTTCCCGGGCGACCTCTGCCGCCACATCCACGTCAAACAACCCTCCCACTCTACCCACCCCCCTCCGCCCCGGTCAACGCAATTTTCCCCCATTTGCCGCCCGCTTCTCTTGTCCCCCCGTCCGCGCCCCGCGCCCCGCCCTCGTCCTCCTCGACATCATGATGCCGCGCCGCTCCGGCTACGAAGTCTGCGCCGCCCTCCGTCGCGCCTCCGCCCGTCCCGGAAGTCCCGCCCGTCCCGGTTGTCCCATTTCCCCCTCCGCGCCCCTTCCCCATGCCCCCCCCTCCTCGCCGCCATCGCCGCCCCCCTCGACGGCCCCCTCGCCGCCTTGTTTGCCAGCAAAACCCATCGCCCAAAGACCACGCCATGAACACCTCCAAGCCGCCCCTGCTCCAGTTCCTGCTCGCCCTCGCTCTCGGCCATGTCGCCGCCGCCCATGCCACCTGCACCTATTGTGGCTCCTCCGCCTACGGTTCCTGTCGCTTTTTCCCAGCGCCATGCGGCTATCACGAACGCTGCCCCTGCAGCCCCAGCTCCCAGACACAGTTCCGCCATCTGCGATCCCCATCCCCCAAAACCGGAATCAGGGTGTTCCCTCGATGCGGCGGGTGTGAGCAAAAAGTGTGAGGTACGGGCGATTGCCCTGGGGGCGCGGGCGGCCCGCCCGCGATGTTCCCTGGGAAGCCCCCTTGGTAAACCGTTCTCCCGCCATCCTTTGGATTTTCGCGGGCGGGACGCC
>JAFTAH010000046.1 GCA_017458625.1 Kiritimatiellia bacterium
GCCCCAGATCCGCGCCCCCTACCGCCATACCCCCGAATACTACCGCCGCCGCCGCGCCCAAGCCCGCGCCGAGGCCGAATACGTCTGCAAGACCTTCCACTTCGGCCTCGGCGGCGACCTGGCGACGGCCACGGCCGAACTCGTTGTCGGGGGCGCCTGGATTCTCATCCGCAGCATCTGCCAGCTGGGCATCCATGCCCTCCAGTCGCACCAGGCCAAGCAACGCCGGGCCGCCATGACGCGCCAGATGGCCAAGATCCATCTGCCCACGCCCGACGCGCTGGAAGCCCGCTGGCATCGCACCCGGCGCAAGTCGCTCAAGGAAGCCCTCCGGCTCGGGGCCATGCTCATGCTCATCGCGGACACCACCTCCAACACCATCCAGCTGGACCAGAACGGCAAGCTGGTCGGGCGCGGCACCGGCCTCAAGGGCTGGCTGAAGGCCTATTGTCCCACCATCCCCTATTCGACGGCGACGCGCTACAAGCGTCTGGCCGAACAACTGCTGCTGCTCCTCTCCATCCGGGGCGAAGGGGCGGGCGCGGCCATGGCCTGGGTGCTACCGGAAGATGCCCTGGCGCAACCTGTCCCCCGCAACCGCCACGGGGAGGCGGCGGCAATCGCCAAGGTCCGGGCCTGCGTGGGCAAGCTACTGGAGTTCCACCCGAGCCAGCGAAGTCTCGGGAAGGTGCTCCGCCGCGAACTCAGGCACGCGGGGAAGATCGGCTAGCAGCCAAGCGATCGTGAAAGAAACCCTCGTATTTCACGTAAGCTCACAAGGTTTTCTTGTCCCCCATGGAAGCGCGCAGAACAGAAGCCGCAAGCGCTGCATCCCTACGGCAACACGGGATGGGAAAGCGTTAGACGCCAAGGGGGGCAGGGTTGCCGCGACAGGCGAAATCGAGTCTACCGACGGCGGTGGAGGTGGAAGGCGGAGCAGGCGCCTTCGGCGGAGACCATGGGGGCGCCCAACGGGGAGAGCGGGGTGCAGTCGCGGCCGAAATGGGGGCAGTCGGTGGGGAGGGCCAGGCCCATGAGGATCTGGTCGGCGAGACATGAGGAGACCGGCGCGGCGGCGGGGATGGGTTCGGGGTAATCGGGTGCCGCTTCCGGGAAGCGCCGCCCCGCATCGAGACTGGCGAATTCGACCCGGATGGCGAGGCCTGACGCCGGCAGGAGGCCCAGCCCGCGCCAGTTCTGGTCGCAGACGGAAAAGGTGTCGTCGATGAGCCGCAGGGCCTCCGGGTTGCCGGCGGGATGGACGGAGGCGGGATAGGCGTTGAAGAGGCCCGCCGGCACCTCGGGATGGGCCTCGCGCTGGCGCAACAGACGCAGGGCCGCCGCGATGCCCAGCAGGATTTCCTCGGGCGAGAACCCGGTGATGGCGATGGGACGCCCCGTTTCCGCCGCCAGTTGGCGATAGGGTTCCTCGCCCGTCACGGTGCAGACATGCCCGGCCGCCAGAAAGGCGTCGGGACCGCCGGCCGCGCCTGCGATGCGCCGGATGGCCGGCGGCAGCAGCACCTGCGAAACGAGGAAGCTGACATTGCCGAGTCCGCGCCGCCGCGCCAGCTGGATGGCCAAGGCGTTGGCGGGGGCCGTCGTCTCGAAGCCGATGGCCAGAAAGACGACCTCGCGGGTGGGTTCGGCGGCGGCCAAATCCAGCACCTGGAGCGGCGAGGTGACCATCCGCACGTCCGCCCCGCGCGCCTTGGCGGCAAAGAGGTCGCCGGAACGATCCGAGGGCACGCGCCACAAGTCGCCAAAGGCGCAGAGGGTGACTTCGGGCCGACGGGCCAGCGCGATGGCGCGGTCGAGATAGCTCCCCGGCGTCACGCAGACGGGACACCCGGGGCCATGCAGCAGGTTGACGCCCGTCGGCAGCAGCGTGTCGAGGCCGTAGCGCAGGATGGCATGCGTCTGGCCCCCGCAAATCTCCATGAGCCGGACCGGGCGCGAGCCGAGGGCGACGTGCTCGGCACGAATCTCGGCGAGGATGGCGGCGATGGGGGCGGGAGACGGCATGGCGAGGAGGAAGGTAGCGCGCCCGCGCGTCCGGGGCAAGCCGGTTTCGCCAACGGAACGAACGTATGCGCACCGCCGTCGCGCAGGCGTTTTCCTTTGCTTGCCCCGGGGGGTAGGGGGTGGTAGGATGCGCGCGCAACCCGTTCAGCAACCATAGGATTTCCGCCGACATGAGCCAGCAGCCCCAGAACCAGAACTCGTCCACCCCCCAGCGTCCGGGCCGTCCGGGAAGAGCCCTCGCGGTCTGGATAATCCTGCTGCTGGCCCTCATGGGCTTCTGGCAGCTCGCCATGCAGCGCGGCGGCGGCGATGGAGAATTGACCTACACCGAATTCCTCGAAAAGGTCAATCAGAAGGTGGTCCAGTCCGTTGTGCTGCATCCCGCCGGAGATGGCGAGGCCGGCTCCATCACGGGCGAACTCAGCGAAATCGATGCGGGCGGCAATGTCCGTTCCTTCCGCGTGGTCACCATCATCTCGCCGGAGCTGGTCCAGCAGCTGACCGAGGCGAAGGTCCCCTTCAAGTTCGAGGCCCCGAACACACTGCTCTGGTCGATCCTGGGCCAAGGCTTGAGTCTGCTGCTCTTCTTCCTGCTCTTCTACTTCCTCTTCTATCGCCGTCTGGGTGCCGGCGGCCCGGGCGGGGCGCTGAGCTTCGGCAAGTCGCGCGCGCGCCTCATGAGCCAGGACTCCAAGAAGGTCACGTTCAAGGACGTCGCCGGCGTGGAGGAGGCGAAGGAGGAGGTGCAGGAGATCATCGAATACCTCAAGGACCCCAAGAAGTTCCAGCGCCTGGGCGGCCGCATTCCCAAGGGCGTGCTGCTCGTCGGGCCTCCCGGCACCGGCAAGACGCTCATCGCGCGTGCCATCGCGGGCGAGGCGAACGTGCCGTTCTTCTCGATTTCGGGCAGCGACTTCGTGGAGATGTTCGTGGGCGTCGGGGCCAGCCGCGTCCGCGACATGTTCGACCAGGGCAAGAAGAACGCCCCCTGCATCATGTTCATCGACGAGATCGATGCCGTCGGCCGCTCGCGCTTTTCCGGCATCGGCGGCGGGCACGACGAGCGCGAGCAGACCCTCAACGCGCTCCTGGTCGAGATGGACGGCTTCGACGCCCAGGAGGGCATCATCATCATCGCGGCCACCAACCGCCCCGATGTCCTGGACCCGGCGCTGCTCCGGCCGGGCCGCTTCGACCGCCAGATCGTCGTCGACCTCCCCACCCTCGACGGCCGCGAAGCCATCCTGAAGATTCACGCGCGCAAGGTCAAGCTGGATGCCGCCGTCGACCTGCGTCGGACCGCGCGCGGCACGCCGGGCTTCTCCGGCGCGGACCTCGCCAACTTGGTCAACGAGGCCGCCCTGGCGGCCGCCCGCCGCGGCGCCCAGGCCATCACCGACGCCGACCTCGAGGAGGCCCGCGACAAGGTGCGCTGGGGCCGCGAACGCCGCTCCCATATGCTCGACGACGCCGAAAAGAAGATGACCGCCTACCACGAGACCGGCCACGCCCTCTGCATCGCCCTCTCCAAGGGGACCGAGCCCCTCCACAAGGTCACCATCATCCCGCGCGGACGCTCCCTGGGCGCGACGTTCCAGCTCCCGACGAAGGACCGCTACACGGAGGGCCGGAAGCAACTGCTGGCGGAAATCGTCGGCACGATGGGCGGCCGCGCGGCGGAGGAGCTCTGCTTCGATGACATTACCACCGGCGCCTCCAGCGACATCCAGCACGCCACCCACCTCGCCCGCCAGATGGTGACCCAGTGGGGCATGAGCGAGAAGCTCGGCCCGCAGTTCCTGGGCGAGCGCGAGGAGCTGCTCTTCATGGGCCGCGGCGTGAACCGCAGCCAAGACGTCTCCGAGGCCACCAGCCAGCTAATCGACGCCGAGGTCAAGCGCATCATCGACGAATGCTACGCCCGCGCCCTGGAACTGCTCCGCACGCACCGGAAGGAACTCGACCAGATCGCGAACCTCCTCATCGAAAAGGAGACGCTCGAGGGCGAAGATGTCCTCGACCTGCTCCACCATGGGCGCATCCTGACGCCCACCGAACGCGATGCCGACAAGGCCAACGCCCCGGCGGCCCCGGCCCCGGCCGCCCCCACGCCCGCCGCCGATGCGCCCCCTGCGGCCAACGGACCCGAGATGTCGCCCGCCCCAGGCGGCGAGTCGCCCCCGCCGCTTCCGCCCGACGCCACGCCCAAGCCGCCCACCGAGGCCTGACGCCGGACTCGTCTCCCGGCCTGGTTGGACGTAGACTCAAGTTGGAACAAACCGCGACTTTCCCATGCGAGGCCCTTTCTGGCATAAGCTCATCGAGCGGCTCGACCGCCTGGATGCCGCCAGCGTCCAGTCCCTCGTCGAGCGCCTGGTTTCGTCCCACGGCATCCTGGAAACCGTCTTCCATGCGCTGCGCGAAGGGGTGCTGGTGCTGGATGCCGACGCCCGCATCGCCTATGCCAACCACGCGGCCGCCCGCCTGCTCAACGTGCCGGAAGGCACGCTCGACGGCCAGCCTGCCGCCACCTACCTCCCTGCCATCGACTGGACTGGCTGGCTCGCCGCCGCCGCCACCGCGCCCGAGGACACGGCGCCGTCGACGCCCGGCGGTGCGTCCGCCTTGCCCCCGCCCGTCGCCACCAGCCGCGAGCTCGAGGTGATCCTGGACGGCGTGGTCGGCCGCCACCTGGCCCTGTACGCCGTGCCCCTCGACGCCGAGGGCGACGAGGCCCTGCCGCCCAGCACCCGCGCCGTCGCCATCTTGCGCGATGTCACTGGCGAGCGCGCCAACACCGCCGAACGCGTCGAGTCCGAGCGCCTCAACGCGCTGCTCCTCCTGTCCGCCGAGCTGGCTCACGAGATCGGCAATCCCCTCAACTCCATGGGCATCCATCTCCAGCTCCTCGAACGCGAGATTCGCCACCTCCCCGAGTCCGACCGCGCCCCCCTCGCCGAACTCCTCTCCGTCGCCACCACCGAAACCCACCGCCTCGAAGACATCCTCTCCCAGTTTTTGCGCGCCATCCGCTCCTCTGCCCCCGCCTTCCAGAAGGTGTCCCTCCCCGCCGTCGTCCGCGAAACGCTCGCCCCCCTCGACGCCGAAATCCGCAACCGCCGCATCGCCGTCGATCTCACGCCCCCACCCGACGACTTCCCCCGCGCCTGGCTTGACAAGCTACAGGCGGGACAGGCCTGCTTCAACGTCATCCGCAACGCCATCCAGGCCATGCAGGACGGCGGCGTCCTGAAAATCGCCTTCTCGGCCACGGACCGCTTTGTCTCGGTCTCCTTCCTGGACACCGGCGGCGGCATTTCCCCCGAGCGCATGAACCACCTCTTCGAGCCCTTCCAGTCCTCCAAGGCCAACGGCACGGGCCTCGGTCTGCTCGTCGTCCAGCGCATCTTGCGCGACCACGGGGGCTCCGTCGACGTCGACAGCCTCCGGACCGGCACCCGCATCCAGCTGAACTTCCTCCGCGAGGACGCCCGCCTCCGCCTCCTGCCCCCCGCCCCGGCTAGCACCCCGGAGTAGGGCCTGCGGCGGGCTCAATGCGAGGGGGAACATGGCGGGCACCCGGGGGCACCTGGGAGACGCCGGGGCAACGTGAGCAAGAAGCCAAACCCAGCCTAAAAGCCTTGTTTTTACGTAAACTCACATCCGTTTGGAGGGGCGGAAATGAGTCATGGCGAGCGGGACGGCGGAGGACAGGGAGGCAACCGAGGGGGAGGCGGGGTGCGATGGCCCCGCAGGACGAAGGGACGACGGCGAAGGGGGGCAAAAGATGGAGGACGCAAAAGGACGGGAAAAGGCGAACATGCCAATGATTGACGTGAAATCACGGCGATTTGGGGGCAGGTTGTGCCCCACTGGGAAGCAGGGGACGGCGTACAAGCGGGGCAAGGGGAGGCACCGGCGGGGGCACCGTTGCGACAACGGGGGCTGCGGTTGTTTCGTGACGAGGGGGACGGGAGGGAGAGGAGGAAGGAGCTAGAGCATTTTGCGAAAATGTGTGGCCGCAAGGTTCGGAGGTGCGACATCCTGTCGCGCCCAAATTAATTGCGCGGCTGGAAGCCGCACCTCAGGAAGCCGCCCGCCCAATGGCTACAGTAATTTGAAAACCGCTCTAGAGTGGTTCCATGAACAGTATAGCCAAACGGACGCAATGAATTGTTGCGCCTCCCGGCTTTACATGTCTGTCCCCACGCCCTATCATTTGCCTTGGTTCCTCTGGGGCGATGGCCATTGGCGTTTTTCGCCATGGCTCATTTGCCCCGCCGCACCTCCATCGCAACCAGCCAACAAGGATCAAAACTCATGACGAAAATCACGAAACTTTGCGCACTGGCACTGCTCTCCGCCGCCCTGCTGCCCGCGACGGCCTCCTTCGCGGGGGCCCCCCTCCAGTTGAGTCTCTGGGCGCCTCGGGCGCAGCTCGTTTCGGCCCTCCAAGGAGTGACAGGCCTTCGTCTCGCAATCTACGGCAAAAATTCCTATCTGAAAGGCCTCGACATTGGCGGTGTCCTTCAGACCGGCACCGATGAGGGTGGCATTGTCCTGGGCCTCTATGACAAGATTGGCGGCGACCTGACCGGCGCGTCGTTCGGCCTTGTTTCCGATGTTGGCGGCGACACCCTCGGGATCACTGCCGCGTTTATTGATCTGCACGGCGGCGACCTCGATGGACTGACCTTTGGCCTCTATTCCAGCGTGGGCGGCACCGTGACCGGGCTCCAGGCGGGGATGGTCAACCGTGCCTCGTGCCTCCACGGCATCCAGTTCGGACTGTTCAACTTCGCCTACGCCGGAAAAGGTCTCCAGGTTGGGCTACTCAACTACTTTGATACCAGCGTAGTCTACGATTGGCTCCCGCTGGTGAACGTTGCCTTCTAACGGCCTCTGCACCACAATCCCCAGCCCTGCGTTTTCTTGCGCAGGGATTGTTTGTGGCTGGCCGGCATGCTCGGGCTTGCTGCGCGGGAGGGAAGAGGACAATGGGGAAGATGGAGGCATTGAGAGTGCCGAAAAGGAGAAAATGAAAAAAGCCAATGTTTGACGTAAAATCGCGGCGGTTTGGGGACGGATTTGCCCCACGAGGAAGCAGGGACGGAGAACAGGCGAGGCAAGGGGAAGCAACGGCGGGGACGCCGTTGCTACAACGCGGACTGCGAGTGTTTCGTGGCAGGGGGAGAGGGACGGGCGACAGAAGGGGACGGTGGCGGACATAGAGGCAAGCCCGCCCAGCAGGGACGGAGAAGGAACGCACAAGGAAAAAGCCGCAAAACTGGCTGTTTTACGTGAAAACACGCGAATTGGGAGGGGTGGGAAAGCGAAAAAAGGGGGGCGGACGACGGGCGGAACCGGAGGGGGCAGGAGCTAGGGGTCGGGGAACGAGTGGAGGCGGGTGCCGAAAAGGTCGGGACGGGACGGGACGCGGAGGCCGAGGGAGCGGAAGAGGTCGGGTGGGAGGAGGTTCTTCAGCTTGATATAGGCCAGGCGGGCGGCGGTGGGGTGGTCGGAGGCGGAGGCGGCATCGTAGAGGAGACGCCAGGCGACCGGGGAGTTCTGGAGTTCGGCCGGCAGGGGATGGAGGAGGGAGTAGGCGGCACGGGCGTTGGCGGGAGCGGTAGACTGGAGGCAAACGGCGGCCATGGTGAGGCGAAGGCCGGGGGAGTGGCGGAAGGAGGTCTTGAGCTTGCGGAAGGCAACGCGGCCGGCAGGCGCGGTGGGTTCAAGGTGCCAGAGAATCAGCCAGGGAAGGATGTCGGAGGGGTTCTCGGAAGCGGTCTGGACGAGGGCCTGGCGGAGTCCGAAAGGAAAGAGGGCACGACTAGTCCAGCGGCGGGGGTAGCGGGGAACAGGCGGAGCAGACACGTCATCCAAGGTGTCGCGGTGCGGCGGGAAGCGGCCGGGGAGGAGTCCGGCAAGGGCGGCATCGACGAGAATCTCCTCGACGGGGTAGCCGGGATGCTCGGCGGGCAGGAGGGCCAGGGCGGCATCGAGGGCGGCGGCGGCGAGGTCGGGGCGGTTTTGCATGAGGTAGGTTCGGGCGAGCTCGGCCAACGGGCCGGCGGCAGCGGGATTGCGGGTCATGGCGGCGCAGATGCGGGCCGGAAAGACGAACGGCGTGCCGATGCGGCCGAGGGCGCACTGGAACCAGCGGGCGGCAGAATCGGCGGCGGGACGTAGTCCCAGCAGGGAAGAGGCGTCGGAGGGCAGGACATCCTCCAAAGTGGGGAGGGTGCCGGAGATGGCCCAAGGAAGGCCGGCACGCAACCAGGCCTCGGGGGCGGCAACCAGGCCATCGCTGACGGCCAACATCCAGGCGCGGCGGGAGGCGGGCAGGCTGGCGGAGACAAGGGCCTGGAGGTCAGCAAGAGTCTCGGGAGCAACGGCGGAAGCCGACCAGTCGGCGAGGGCGGGAGAGGCAACGGAACCGCCATCCGCGTGGGCGGGAGCGTCAGCAGCTGCGGCGAGTTCGCGGAACTGGGTGGCGTTGAGACGGGCAGCAAGGTTGTCGGGGTCGAGGGCAGAGGCGAGGTCGGCCATGTCAATGGCGGCGGAAAGGTTGGCGGTGCGGGCGAGGTCGAGGGAGAGGTCATTGGCGGAACGGGCGGCCAAGGCGCAGAGGGTTTGCCGACAGTAGGCCTCGATGGTGACAGCGGGGACGTCCTTTTCGCGCCAGGCACGGAGTTCTTCGTAGCAGGGAAGCTCGCGGCGGGCGAGGTCGGCGGGAAGCGGTGGGGCAGCGGCACCGGGCGACGCGTCAAGGGGATAGGTGTGCCAGGCGAAAGAGCGGGGAGCAACGGCCGCGAGCGAGCGGACATATTCGGGGCCAGGCAGGAAAACGGCATGTTCGGCGGCTCCGGGGAGGGCGAGGAAGGACGCCAGAAGCCGAGGATAGGGAACGGAGCGGACGAGCTGGGGGGCCAGGTCAGGGAAGCGGCGGGCCAACGACTGGAGGTAGGCGTCGGAGGCGCGCTCGGGGAAGCGGAAGATGGCGACAGGCTCATGGCGCTGGTAGGCGGCGAGGGTGATGGCATCGTCGAAGATGGGGTCGGCAAAGACTATGGTTCGGCCATCGCGCTCCGTGAGCGTGCGGTTGGCGGCCAGCCAGATGGTGGCACCCGCCCGCGAGCGCAGGACGACGGGCAGGTTCACGGCCAGTCCCGCAAGAAGACAGGCCGGGGCCAGTAGCAAGGCGAGGCCTGCCAGCATGCGCTTGCCGATGCGAACGACCCGGGAACTGTCCTTGAAGGGGAAAGGCTGGGAGCAGCACCAGAACTCGCCGGCCATGTAGCCGATGCAGGCAGCGAGAAGAAGCACCGGGGCCAGAAAGGGGTCATCGATGCCGCCCAGGAGCCGCCAAGGAGCGTAGGGCACGTTGAAGAGCAGCGAAAAGATGTGCGCGAGGAGCAAGAGGCGGAGGAGGATTTGTCCGCGTTCGTAGAACCACGGGCTGCGGCGGGACAGCGGAAACAGAATCCACCAGGGCGCAATGGCCACGGCGACAAGTAGCAGCAGGACGGGCGTCAGGACCACCTGGAGGCCGATGGATTCGGCCTGGGCATGGACAAACGCGCGGAAGAGAGCGGCGGAGGTGGGGTAGAGAAGCGCACCGCCCCGCATCCAGGCCCATTGGAGCACCAGCACCAGGGCGGACAGGCCCAGCGCACCGGGCAGGAACACAGCCAGATAGGCGGCGGGCGAGCGCCAGGCGTTCCAGCGGAAGAACTCGCGGAGAATCAGGAAGAGAACGAGGGGGGAAAGGCACCAGTAGTCGATGTTCCAGGCACAGCCGAGCCCCCAGAGGCAGGAGAAGGCCGCCAGCCAGCCGAGGCGTCCGGAACGCTGGAACATGCTGAACAGCATGGCGCAGAGCAGCAGGCTGAAGGGCGCCAGCAGGTTGGGAAGCGCATGGGAACCCGCCCACCAGAAGGGGAAGACCACCATGAGATAGGCGGCGGCGGTCACGCCGGCGAGACGACGGGCGACGATTTCCCGGCGGATGCTGGCCGGACCGACATCGGGGGTGTAGAAGTAGGCGACACGGCACATCAGACCGCAGAGGAGGCCCACGGAGGCGGCCGCAAGCCCCGCGCAGAGGAGACCCGTCCATGCGATGGGCGTTAGTCCGGGGAGGCGGACAATCACGCGCAACAGGAAGTCCCAGGGAATGTCGAGCAACGGCAACGAGGCGTCGAGGCCGAGGTGCGCCACGAAGAAGGCCAGAGAGGCGCGGGTGGAGGGTAGCCAGCAGAAGGTCGCCAGGGAGAGAACGAATGCCAGCAGTCCCGTGCCAATGGCGAGATGCCAGGGGCGGACGGGGTGGTGGAAGGAGGTGTCGGTCAGAAACTGGTGCTGGGGATGGATGAGGCGGTCGATGGGCGCGGGCGGCACGCGGGAGGACGGGGGAGGAGCGGCGACGGAGCCGGCAGTCGCAGCAGCGGCAGGGGAAGAGCTGGCATCGGCGGCGGAACGCATTAGCGGGAAAAGGCCTGTTCGGGTATTTCGTAGAGGGTGGCGAGCGGGATGGCGGCCTCAAGCTCTTCGGGCGACAGCATCCGGGCGAGCCGCGCGTAGGTCGAACGGATGGAGAAGCGGTCGTTCTTGGCGATGGAGGACAGGCAGATCTGGCGCCAGAGGACCGGCGAAGAAGCCAGCAGATGCAGGTGCGGACGGAGCAGGGAGAAACTGGCCGCCGTGACGCTATTGACGCCGGATGCCTGGAGCGCGGCCACCAGGGAAAGGACCAGTTCGGGGTCGGTGCGGGTGCGGGGCTTGAACTTGTCGTAGGCGAGGCGTCCGGCGGGCTCGTTGGGCTCAAGGAGCCAGAGGGCAATCCAGGGGCGGATGTCCGAGGGATCTGCAGAGGCGACCTGAAGCAGGGCGCCGCGCAGGCCGAGGGGGCGACCGTCGGGGGCAGTCCAGCGGCGCGGGAAGCGGGGCGCGTCCGGAGCACTCACCTCGTCAAGCGTCTGCCGGTTGGGCGGGAAGCGGATGGGCAGAATCCCTGCAGTGGCGGCGTCCACGAGGACTTCCTCAAGGGGAAAACCGGGGGCATCGGGAGGGAGCAGCTCGAGGGCGGCCGCCAAGGTGCCGGCAGCGAGTTCGGGACGGTCGCTCATGAGATAGGTGCGGACGAGCTCGAGAAGCATCTCGGCATTGCGCGGTGCGTTGGCCATGGCGGCGCAGACCTGGTCGGGCCGAAAGGCGTAGGTGCCGATGCGCTCGAAGACGCACTGGAACCAGCGGGCGCGCGGCGTATCGTCGTGCATCCCGAGGAGGCCGCCAGGGGTTTCGGCAAGAACGGCGGCCGGCGCGGGCATGACGCCGGAGGCGGCCCACGGGAGGCCACGGAGAATCCAAGCGTCGGGGGCGGCGACAAGGCCATCGTAGTTGAACATGGTCCAGCTGCGGACGCGGCTACGGGAGGATTGTTCGGCGAGATTCTGGAGCTCGGCCAAGGCGGAGTCACCGGCAGGAAGACCAGCCCAGGTTTCCGGGGCGCGCGGCGGCGAAGGAGCGTCCGGGCGGTCGAGGAACTGGACGGCGTTGAGGTGGGCGGCGAGGTTGCCGGGGTCGATGCGGGTGGCCAGGACGGCCGCCTGATGGGCCGTGGACAGGTCGTCCTCGTGGGCGAGGTCGAGGGCGAGGTCGTTGGCGGAGCGGGCGGCGGCCATGGTCATGACTTCGCGGTAGAACCATTCCAGAGTGTTCTCGGCCAGCGGCCGTTCGCGCCAGTCGGCGAGTCGTTGGTAGAAGGGAAGCTCGCGGGCGAAGAGGTCGCCGGCACGGAGGAGGCCAGCGGGATCGGCGGGCGCGGCGGCGGACTCCGAAGGGCTCTCTGCGGCAGAGCTCGCGGCGGCGGCGCGGGCCTTCAGGGTGCCCAGGGGATGGGGATGCCAGGCAAATCCACGCGGCTCGACATCGACGAAATTGCGCACATATTCGGGTCCGGGCAGCAGGACCGTGGTTTCCGGCGCGTGCGGCAACAGGAGGAAGGACGCCATAATACGCGGGAACGGCGCATCGGCGTCCAACAGGGCCGCAAGCTGCGGAACCGCACGGGCGAGGCCCTTCTTGAAAAGCAAAGAGCAGCGGGAGGGCTCGCGGAACATGAGGATGCTGAGGCCACGCTCCTCGGCGGCCAGCGCGAGGGCATCGTCGAAGAAGGCGTCGGGGAAGAAGACCATGCGGTCGCCGCGCTGGTCCAGGGCCTCGTTGGCCGCCTCCCAGATGACGGAGCCGGCGCGGGACTGGAGGAGGGTCGGGAGATTGTTGACCAGGCCGGCCCCCAGCACCAGCGGGGCAAGCACAACCCCAGCGGCGGACAAGGCGCGTTTGCCGGGGCGGACTCCCGGGCGATCGTCCTTGAAGGGAAAGATCTGGCCCATGCACCAGAACTCGCCGGCCAGATAGCCCGCGCAGCCGGCCAGCAGCAGCACCGGCACCAGGAAGGGATTGTCGAGGCCACCAATCAGACGCCAGGGGGCGTAGGGGACGGCAAAGAAGAGCACCACCAGATGCGCGGCCAGGAAGAGGCGGAGCAACGTGGCCCCGCGCTCGTAGAACCACGGCGAGCGGTGCGACAAGACAAAGAGAATCCACCAGGGGACGAAGGCGATGACGGCCAGCAGAATCAGGAACGGGGTGTAGGGAACGGCAAGATACATGTCGGCAATCTGCGTCTTGACCAGGGCGCGCAGGAGCGCATGGTGGCTGCCATAGACGAAGAAGCCGCCATGCCGGAAGGACCATTCAAGTCCCAGGAGCAGGCACGAGCTCCCCGCCAGGGCTGGTAGCAAGAGCGCCGCATAGGCACTCCAGCGCGTCCAGCAGCGCCAGCGGATGAATTCTCGGACGCAGAGCACCAGGACGAGAATGCCCAGGAACCAGAAGGCCAGATGCCAGGCGCAACCCAGTCCCCAGAACAGCGAGAAGAGCGTCAGCCACCCGAGGTGCCCCGTCCGCTGGAACGCCGAGAAGAACATCGCGGAGGCCAGCAGCCAGACGGTGAGCAGCGTCCCCGGCATGGCGCGCGTGCTGGACCACCAGAACGGGGCCGCCACCATCAGATAGACGCCGGCGGTGACGGCGGCAATGCGGCGGGCGACGGCCTCGCGGCGGACGGTGGAGGCCGGGGCGTCCATCGTGTAGAAGTAGCTTACGCGCCCCATGAGCCAGGTCAGCAGCCCCACGGAGCAGGCCCCCAGCAGCGCGCACAGCAGCGCCGTCCAGCCCGACAGGTCCAACCACGGAAGATGAATGGCCAGGCGCATCCAGGCATCCCAGGGCAGATCCAGCATGGGCACCGAATAGTCCGAGCCGAGATGGTGCACCAGGAACGCCATGGAGGAGCGGGTGGACGGCACCCAGCAACGCGTGACCAGATAGAGGACGAACGCCAGCAGCCCCATCGCCAGGGCCAGCTGCCAAGGCCGGACGCGCACCAGACTCGGAGTGTCCGCCAGCAGCTGGTGGGCCGGATGCATGACGTGCTCGACGGGCGACAGCGGCAGTTCGTCGCTACCGCCGGTCGGCATGGCGTCCATCGGCGCAGGAGTCGCCGTCGCGCCCGTCTGCATGGCTTCGGGGGCGGGGATGCTGTCGCCGGGAATCATGTTCGCACGGCGCGGCATCTTGTGGTCAACGCCTGTGGACATGATTGAACGGCGACGGAAGTCCTAGTCGGAGGCCGTCTGCCGAATGGCCGACTGGAACTCACGGAAAGCGGCCTGCTCCTCGGGAGAGAGGGCGTCGCGGTGGGCGTAGATGGTGTCGGCCAGGGCGCGGGCGGCAGAAAGATTGCCCTTGGCCTGTTCGAGGCGCGCGGAGAGGAAGAGTGCGGAAGGATGGTCGGGCGCAGCGGAAAGTAGCCGCGCAATGTCGGTCTCGGCCTCGGCATAGCGGCCATCCTGAAGATTCAGCTCGATACGCGTGCCCAGGATGGGCAGACTGTCGGGTGCGGCGGCCGTAGCCTCGTCCAGCAGGGCGCGGATCTCGGCACGGCTGGCGTTCTCCTTGTGCAGGAGGAGGTCGGCCAGGTCGTTGAGGACGGCGGGGCTCCGTTCGGACTTGAGGGCCTCGCGGTAGGAGTTTTCGGCCAGGGCAAGCTGGCCACGTTCGCGCTGGAAGCTGGCGAGCATGAGGTTGCCGAAGGCGTTCTGCGGCTCGAGCGTAAGCAGGATGCGGGCGTGATCCTCGGCCAATTCGCGCTTGCGCTCCGCATAGTCGACGCGGAGGAGCATTTCCCAGACGCGGGGCTGGGCGCGGTTGAGACGCGTCAGAGCATCCAGCTCGGTCCGGGCGGCCGTCCAGTCCTGGCGGCGCAGGAGCAGCTGGGCCAACACGAGGCGCGAGGTGAAGTCGCGGTTCGGCAGGCGCCCAAGGTTTTCGAGGGCCTTCCTGGCTTCTTCCTCGCGGCCCGCCTGACTGGCCAGGATGTGGAGCACGGCCAGCGCACGAACATCGTCGGGCTTGGCCGTGATGACGCGCTGGAGCATGGAGATGGCCTCGTCGGGATGATTCTGGGCGCTGGCCAGCAGGGCACGCTCGAACTGGAACTTGTCGGCGGGTACGCCGAGCTGCTCGAGTTCGGCGAACTTGGCCTCGGCGGCGGCAAGATCTCCGCGCTGGATGTCGAGCTGGGCGAGGCGGTAGAGCGGCTCGGGGTCGTCAGGATGCTCCTCGTGGAGCTGGCGGTAGTACTCGGCTCCTTCGTCCGTGTTGCCGCTGGCCAAATACATCTGGCCCAAAAAGGCGCGGAGGTCGTCGTTGAGCTTGGCGCTCTGCGGACCGCGAACGGTCTTGCGCAGCTCGGCCTCGGCCAGCCGCGGCTTGCCGGACACTGCCCACATCATGCCCTGCTCGACCAGCATCCGCGTGTTGTGGATGTAGCCGAAAGCAGAGGCCAGTCCCCAGAGGACGCGGGAATTAATCTCCTGGCGGGCAGCAAAGTCGTCCCATTCCGCGCGATAGGCCTTGGCCTCGTCCTCGCGCCCCTGGGTGGCCGTCAAGGTCAACAGGTTGAGAAGGGCGGAGAGGTTGCCCGGATGGATCTCGCGGGCCGCCAGCAGCGCCTCCTCGGCCTCCTGGACAAGCTCCGCATCCAGCAACATGTAGCCGATATTGTTGGCCATCTTGGACGCCCGGAGCGTCAGGAAATACTGGAAGGGATACAGCGCGTTCTTCGCCGCGATCTTACGGGCCGCAATTTCGCGCATCTGCTCCCAGAAAGGCCGGTGGGTGGCCACAAGGTCGTGCAGTCCGGCCTCGTCCAGAGCCACCGTGCGAATGCGGGAGAGGAGGCCTTCCGGCACCAGATAGCCCACGCGGCGCAAGGCCTCGTCCTGGCTCAGAACACCGAAATGGCCCAGCACGCCGTCGCGCATCACGTAGTCCTGCAGGAACGGGTCGAAGCCGAGCGGCAACAGCGCGGCAGAGCGGGGATCCGTGAAGACGAAATGCGCCAGGAAATCGCGGTAGCTCGTGGCCACGGAATTGGCTCGGTTGAGGATGGTGAAGTCGGACCAGCCCCGGTCCGAGGCGGCAACGGCCATCGTCGCGTCGAGCAGGTTGTCCGAGAGCACGACGCCGCCTTCGCCGAGCGCCTCGACGACCTGCACCCCGGTGGTCGCCAGGGCCGCCGCCGGGCGACCATCCGCCTTCGGGAAGTTGAGCACGCCCGTCGCCACGACCGCCGGAACCACCAGCAGCGCCACCACGGCCATCGCCGTCCGGAGGAATTGCCCCACTCCGGCCGCCCGATGCTCTCGGAACTGCCCCATCACCCAGAACTCGCCCGCGACGTGGCCACAGCAGGCCGCCAGGATGACCGAGGGCGTCACCATCAGCGCCCCGATGCCGAAGAAGGTCCAGACCGGTTCGTAGAAGCAGAACGCCAGGCACGCCGCCAGCACGATCAGGCGGAGCGCCAGCTGCCAGAACTTCCAGCGCCAGGCCGGTTTCTTCGCCCGCAGCAGGAAGAGAATGCACCACGGCCCGTAGGCGAGCAGCATCACCAGCAGCCAGCCACTGCCGCGCGACATCTGGAGCAACGCCCCCACCTGCCGCCGGAGCAGGAACCACAGCACGGGCCAGAAGCCCGTCAGCCCCTGGAGCGCCAGCGCGCGCTCCTGCATCAGCTGCGACGCCGACACCCAGAGCAGCACGGCCAGCACGGCGACCGCCGCGTAGCCCGCGACGAGCGCCTGCTTCCACTGGAACTCCGCCCGCTGGAGCATCGCGCGCACCACCAGGATGACGGCCATCGGGGCCAGCGCCCAGAACGTCGGGAACTCCGCCAGCCCCACCCCGTAGACCGCGCCGAACACCGCCAGCCGCCAGACCTTGCCGGCCCGCTGGTATTCCGAGAAAGCCAGCGCCGTCGCCGCCAGCAGGAAGAGGTGCAACGCCTCCGGCACCGTGCGCGTGGCCGCCACCCAGATGGGCAGGCTGCCCATCAGGTACAGCCCCGCCACCAGACCTTGCAAATAACGCGCCTGCCGTTCGCGCCCCATCTCGTCGGGGTCGTTCTCGTCATGCACCTTGAAGCGCACGCGCATCGCCACGACCGTCAGGATCGCGATGGCCACCGCCGCCAGCCCGACGTTCCACGCCGTTCCCCACGCCGCGAGGTCGCCGCACGTTCCCCTCCCCCACCGCATCAGCAGCCGCCACAGCGGGTCGGCGATGCCAGGTGACGACACGCCGGGCAGAGTGCTCCACAGCTTGAACGCCGGCAGCCCCGGCGACACGGTCGTGCAGCGTGTCAGCCAGTACAGCACCGCCGCCCCGATGCCCATTGCCGCCGCCAGCAGCCAGCTCCATTGCAGTTGCGCGGATGCCTCGCCCGCGTCGCCCTTCTTGATCTCGTTCGTGCTCATGTGTTTGCCATTATGCCCTCCCGTCCCCACCTTTGCACTCCCTTTTTCCTCCCCCGCAACTTTTTTTCGCTTTTTTTCCGCTTCTGCTTGACATGCCCCTCCCTTTACTCTATAACGCCCTCCGCCTTGCGTGGCGAGATAGCTCAGCTGGTAGAGCAACGGACTGAAAATTCGTGTGTCACCGGTTCGATCCCGGTTCTCGCCACCATTTTTTTATGCCCATTTCTTGGTGGTTTCGTGAAAAACACGACTTTGGCGGGAAAGTTTGATTTAGGCGCGGTTATGTCTGTTTCGGGGGATTATAGGCCATTCTGACACAAAGCTGTCACACGGGCAGAAGCGCTATTCCGCGCGCGGGGCTTCGACGGCGGAGCGGGAGTAGCCCAGGAAGCGGCCGATACGCTGCGGGACGTTGAGGTCGTCGGCGGTGAAGGCGTCGATGGCGCCGGATGTCGTAGCGAAGAGTCCGGGGATGGGGAGCGTGGTGATGGCCCCTATGACATCGGATAGGCTGCTGCCGAGGCGACCTGCGCGGGGTCCGTCCTCGCGCACGAGCTCGCTTACGATGTTGACAGCCTCGTCGATGACGGCAAGCGGGGCCCCCATCTCGATCGGATCGCGTCCGTACATGTTTTCGCCGGCGACGAACTTGTCCCACAGATACGTTGCCACGGTTCCGCCGGGCAGGCCTTCCGTCGGGACGCCCACCATGGCGCGTCCTGCGGTCTTGGCGAGCTTGCGGAGGATGCGGCCGTCGTCGTCATCGTCGTCGTCGCCACCACTGCCGAGCATCGCGCCGGCGAATATGGAACCGCCTGCCAGCAGATAGGCCGACTGGGCGGCGAAGAGGCCGAGGATGGCGCGGACATGGGCCCACTTGTTTCCGCGTCCCTGGACGAGGGCGCGGGCGTGGGCGTAGAACATCCGTGTGTAGGCGATAGGCGCGGACTTGAACATGGAGGCCCAGACGAGGTAGCGGTTCGACTGCACCGCGCTCTGATAGGCGGCGAGAGAGGACTGCTGCGTCTCGTTGTAGGCCTGGGAGACCTTGCGCATGGCCTCGCGGTTGGCGGCGTCCTCGCTCTTGCCCTCGGCGACGAGCTTGTCGTGCCAGTAGCGGAAGATCGGATAGGAGCCGGTCACGCAGGCCCAGGCGTCGCCCCAGGTCGTGACCTTTGCCCCGACGTTCTTGGCGGCGCGGACGAAGGCGCGGTAGCGTTTCCCGTCCCCGCTTTCCATCACGGCCTGCATGGCCTGGTCGACGTGCCCCTTGAGCCGCCACCGCCACCCTGGCAGATAGCGGTTCATCAGGGCCTTGTATCGGTCGCGCTCCTTCGGCCACTGGACCACGCCCATCCACTTGAAGAACTGCGCGGTTGTCATGTCCTCCGGCATCATGGCCATCGTGGCGGTCGGAGAGGTTGTCTGCTTGATGGCGGTCGTGATCCGCGGAATCTGCGCGGCGGCGTAGGCCGTTCCGACCTTCTTCATCAGCTGATACCAGGCGTCGTGGTTGGCGACCTGGTGTCCGCCGCGCGCAATCGTGTTCCAGTATTCGTCGATATGCCCCTTGGCCTTCTCGCCGAACTTCTGGATGAGAGCGCGCTGCATGTCGGGATGCTGGAAGACGCGCCGCGCCTCGTCCACGACCTTGTAATGGGTGATCATGTGGTTCTTTCGGTGCGCGTCCGCGAGGAGCCGGTCGAAGATGTCGTAAAGCTCGAACTGCCGAGAGTTGTCCGTGCGTTCGCGGATGAACGAGGCGAGCATGGACATGAACGATTCCAGGCCTGCCGGACCTGCCGGGCCGGTCATGCGGTAGAATTCGCGCTTTGCGGGGCAGTAGTAGTCCACCTTCGTCAGCGAGCCGCCGTACATGTAGCGGACCATGGCGTTCAGGTCGTCGTAGCCGATGTCGAACAGCTTCGATACGGAGTAGGTCAGCTCGAGCAGGTTGTTCTTCTTGAGAAGGGCGGCCGCCTCGTCGATGGTCTCGGGCAGGAAGCCGCTCTTTGCGAGCCCCATCATCATGCCGAACCGGCGCTCCTCCTCGGGGCGGCCCCTGAAGTCGATGTCGCGCGTCTTCCCGTTGCAGAACGCCGCGATGAAGTCCTCGTAGCTGCACCCGGCGGCCTCCTCCGCCTGCCGCCGCCACAGGATCAGCGGCATCAGCTCGGCCAGTGACTGCTCGAAGCACTTCGGAGATCCGTCGGGGTTGACGACCAGAGCGACCGAATAGGACCCGTCCTTGTTCTTCACGAGCTTCCGCCGCTTCACCTCGGTCTTACCTTCGCGACCAGCCTTGACGTCGGCGAGGAGGCTGTCGAACGCATATCTGTCCTTGAAGGATTTGCGCGGATCCTTCCCGAAGTGCGCCGCCAGCACGTCGATGATGGCATTGTCGCTGTCCTCGTTTCGCTGCGCCTCGGCATGTTGCGCGTCCTCGACCTCCTCGATCATCTTGTAGACCGTTCCCTGCCCGAACCCGACCTTCTTGTCATAGACCAGCTGCTCGCCCAGGGAGAAGCCGGCGTCGACGCCCATCTTGTAGAACATGACCGCGTTGTAGAGCCGCTTCCGCAGCTTGGAGTTGAGCGCGTTCAGGTCATTGATGTTGTCGATGCGCAGCTCGCTTCCCAGCAGCTCGTCGATGGCCTTCTCGCGTTTCGCGGTGGCCTTCTCTTCTTTTTCCTGCTCCTCGCGTGCGCGTTCGGTCGCGCTGGTTTCGACGAGCTTTTCCAGCCATTCGACAGCCTGGTCCCAGGCGGCGAGGTCTCCCGCGTAGTCGCGGGCGGGCAGGTCGTCCGTCCTGCCGGAGGTCTTGGCGTCTGGATCGTGGAAGGTGAACAGTCCGCCCACGTGCCGGATGGCCGACATATTCTCGTAGCATTCGGCCAGCTTTCGGATGATCTCCTGCGCCTCCGCAGTCGGCGTGTCTCCGATGTCCAGGCTATGCAGCTTGTCCTCCAGCCGTCGCGCCTCGCCCTGCAGGCGTTCCTCTTCGTCGTCCATCTGCTTCTGGGTCATGCCGTCCTTGTTGAACGCCCACTTGCGCGCGGCCCTCATTCCGGCGGTCTCGTTGGCGGGCGGCCCGCCCGGATATTTCGGCTGGCCGGAGCGCTTGTCGAAGATCTCCTTCACCCGCCGCTTCCGTATGCGGCACGCCTCCCGCGCGAGCACGGTGTCGACGAAGCGGAGAGCCGATTCCGCGGCGGTGTTCCTACCGTAGATCGGATGCTCCCGGAGGATGTGCATGACCTCCTGCGCCTCCTGCTTCCACAGCTCGTCGTCGATCTTGAGGTCCCGCATCAGCTTGTGGACGGCCTCGACCTTGTCGGCCTTCGACGCGTCCTGCCGGGCCATCTCGGCGATGAACGCCTTCCGGGCCTCCGCGATGCGCACGACCGTATCCTTGTCGGCCCCGGCGAGGGCGTCCACCGACCGCGCCAGTTCCGCGCGCCGGTGTCCCAAATACCACTTCGCCTGCTCCTCGGTCTCGATGTTCTTGATGTAGTTCTTGCCATCGGCCCCGCGCACCGCCCAGCGGGGCTTTCCGTCGCGCCCTTGGTACCTGGCAACCTTTGCCGTGAACCATCCCCCCACGCCCACCAGCTCCGCGTCGTCGTACGTCACCACGCCGTTCACCAGGTTCTGCGTCGACGAGCGCGGACGCCACTGCGCGCCCGGAAGCTGCGGGTGGTCCTTCTCCCATTGCCGACGCTCCTCCTCCTTCCGTGCCTGCTCCTCCGCGTCCGGGTGCCCCAGATTCCGCTCCGGCGCCGCGTCGCCGCGGGAGTATTGCACGCCGGCTATCCCCTCGCCCGCGCGCTCCGAGGCCCGCGCAGGATGGTCAACGCGAATGGACAAGCCGGAATCATCGACAAACACGCCCGTGCGGATCAGCGAATCGACCCCGTTTACGATGGCGTCCACGACCCGCGCCGGGTTTTGGCGGAACACGGTTTCCGGGAACTGGAACTCCACATACGGTATTTCCCCGTTTTCGCGCGGGAACGCCTCGTCGGAGATGAACACGCTGACGTTGTTCAGCGTCCCGTCCCTGCGGAAGTTTTCGCTGACGGCGGTGTGGTCGGAAATGCGAAGCGTCGCAAAGCCTTTCGGTGTCTCGATGGTCACTCCGTCTGTTTCAAGCGTCACGTAGTTGGATTTGCCCTGATAGCGCATCCCGAAAAAGCTCCGAAGACCTCCAATGACCTTGTTCGGGTCCTGGCTAACGGCGATTTTCGCGTCTCCGTTTCTCCATTTTCGGATTTTCAGTTTGACGGCCTGCGTGACGTTATGTATTTTCCGCGCGTTCTCCCTGAGCGTTTGGGACATTCTCCCAGGGCCACCCAAGGAGACGGGAGAAACGCCCCCCGAGGAGCTGCTGGAGTGGAAGTCGCCCGGCGCTCTGCCGACGGGGGCTATTTTTTGCCCGGTGCGCATGGCCTCGTTCATCTGGTGGAGGGCGTCGCGCCAGTCCATCCTGCCGAGGTCCGACGCCTTGAGCGACGCTCCGAACTGCCGCCGTACCGCCTGCCACGCCAGGGCGAATGCGCGCTTCACCTTCTCCCACCACGTGCGCGCCGGACGCCCCGTCCCGGACAGCATCTCGCCCAGCTCCCCTTTTCGCTCCGCCTCGGCCATGTGGGCGAAGATTTCGCTGTCGGTCACCTCCCCGTACCGCTCCATGATCTTCTTCCGCAGCGCCTCCGGACAGTTCGCGACGATCTCCGCGAACTTCTTCGCCGCCGCCTTCGCGCCTGCGTCGCCGGACGCGGCCGCCGCCGACACCACCGCGTCGATCCAGTGCGCGCCCTCGTGGGCAGCGCTCCCCTCGTCCGCCAGCCGCGACGACAGCCACACCCGCCCCGTCGCCGGGTCGATGGCCGCGCGGATTTCCCCTTTCGCCCCCTTCGACTGCTCGCGCGCCCACTCCGGCATATCCGCCGACACCTCGACCGTCACCCCCAGCGCCTTCTCCAGCGCCCGCGCCGCCGCATTCAGCGCGTCGGCCCCGGCCCCGCCCGTCTCGCCGCCCCGCGCGTACAGCTTCTCCCCGTCCCGCCACTTGTGGTCCACGCGGATGTTGTCGTCGCGGAAGCTGACGTAGTTCCAGCCCGCCACGTCGCCGTCCTTGATGGGCTTGCCGTAGCTGTCCACGGGATACTTGATGCCGTCGATGCCCGCACGGGCGAGGAATTCGCTGGCGGCTTGCGGACCGCCGTCCAGAATGTCCGACAAGATTTCGTAGAGATTCGCGGCAACGGGTTCCCCCCTCTTCTCGCGGAACTCGGCCAGCCTGTCGCGGATTGACTGCCTTGATCGCGGGAACTCCGATCGGTACTGCGCGTCGATCCATTCAAGCTGCTCCTCGCTCACCGGCTCGTACCACTTGAGCAGGTGCCGCTCCGTCTCCTCCGGCGTGGCGCGGTTCGTGAAGAAGGTCTGCTCGTAGATGTTTGGCGAGATATGGGGTTTGGGTATATATTCAATCTCGCCACGGTTCTGTTCAAGGAACTCTATTGCGTCCAAATGCGCATTGCGTTCGTATTCAAAAAGGCCTCCATATTCAGCTAGCCGTTTCGCATTCTCTATTGCCTTGTCAATGTCCCCGTCAAATTTTTTGACATGAGATGCCGCATAAATTTGACCCAAATCCCATGCGCCTTTCTCGTTAATTTCTCTACCCTTGTAGAAGACTTTTCCAGTATCAAATGGAATTATTGGCTGCTTGGACGTGGCATCTCTCTTCGCATACCCCTCCGCGACACCTCTTCTATTGCTTGCGTACAATCCCCACCCGTACGCCTGCACCCCCTCGCCGGATCCGATCTTGTGCAGGCTGGGCCCGTTCTCGATGGCGCCGTCTTCGCGCCGGTGGGCGTAGTCCGCCGCGCTCCCGGTGTAGACGGGGCCGACGGAGAAGCGGATGCTGCTCTTTGTCTTGTCGAATCGCCTGGAAAGCGGGATGACATTTCCCTCTGCGTCGCGGGTCACGGGGTCGAGGAGCTTGCGGTTGTTCTTGGTGTCCTTGTAGGCGAGATTCTTCCCATTGTCGTATCCGAACTCGCTGATGCTGTTGCCGTCCCAGTAGAGGTTGGCGAGGCTGACGCGCATCTCGATGACGCGGCCGCCGCCAGCGTTTTCACGGGCCTCCCGCGATGCATAGGCGCGGGAAGGCGTGCACCAGTCGCCATTGCGGAACGATGCTTCGCGGCGGTTTCTGGACTTGTCCACGCCGCGATACATGATGACGTGTGCGTGCTTGCCGTCGCCGGCGGCGCGGTGCCGCGCCTCCTCTCGAAGCGCTGCGGAGATGATGCTGAACGACTCGCGCTCCATCGGATCGTTCATGTTGAAATACCACTCGGGGTGCGTCCAGGCATCCTTGGGCATTAGCTTGTCGGCTTCGGTGCCCGCGTCAGACATACGGATTGCGGAGCCGCCTTCGGCTGTTTCGCGGTTCGGTGCGTGGTGAGACATCCTCCACGACGCATCATCGGAGTAGCCCGCCCGTTCCGCCGCTTCGCGGACCATTCGCGCTGCGGTCTCCATGTCGCCGCGTTCCACGGCGGCGAGATAGGCCGCGTCCTCTTCCGGCGTCACGCGGCGTGGACGGGTGGAGGTGGCACGCTCCCCATTCCCTAGATTTTCTAGATTGTCTAGGTTTTCTAGCCCACCTAGACCTTCCGCCCCCGTGCCACCCCCGTCGGCTTCCCTTACTTGAACAGGTCGCTGAAGTCCAGCAGCTTCCACCCCTTCTCGAAGTCCTGCCGAAGCGATTCGATTTCGGAAGGTGTCAGGCGATAATTTGAGGAGGTATCGGCCTTCGCTTTCGGTGAGGGCTTCGATTCTTCCTGCGATTTTTGCTGCTTGGAGTTCATGGTCAAGTTCCGGGCCGAATTTGGCCTTGAGGGCGGCCACCGTGTCCCGTCGGATGGGAAGTATAGTAGACCCCTTGCTGGCCGTCAATGTGGTAATTTCAACAACTTTTCCGCCGCGCTCCTCGATGTAGTGCCGCAGCTCGTTCAGCGTGCCTCCCTGCGTCACGTGGTCGTCGACGAGGATATATTCGCGCCCGGCCTCCACGGGGCCGGCGAACTCCGCCCGCCGGAGGAGGCGGTCGAAGGCGTCCGCGCCGGTGTGGTGGGCATGGACGGACTGAACGATTCCGTGCCCGGCTTCCAATCCGGCATCCACAAGGAGCTTGGCATAGGCAAGCGGCAGGCGGTTGTTTCCTGTCGCCTCTGCGGCATTGACCGGCACAACAATCGCGCCTGGGTGGCGCGCGGCGATTTCCTTGACGCGACCAATCTTCACAACGGCACGAACAATGCGGGCGGCGGCGTCCCAGTCCCCCGCCTTTGCCCTGGCGAAGTCCGTCGCGTGGCGACGCTCGACGGCCTGACGGGTGGTGTGGACAACGACGTTCGGGAAGTCCGCCGGCCACGGTCTGGAAGGCAGCCGCCGTTCTCCGTCGGCGGGAGGTTTCTCCCCTTCCCCCGCCTCCCGCGCTCCGCCTTCGGCGGCGCGTTCGAAGTACTCGGGCTGTGACGAATGATAGGAGCGGAAGCCGGTGTCGAGGGCGGCGTTATCCTCGATGACATCGACGACAGTGATATCCAGCGTCCGCCCGGCCTTGATGATGGGCGTGAGGAAGCGATACGTCCTGCCCCGTACCGTGCCTTCCGGCACGACGAGAATGACGGCGCGGGCGGTGGTCTCCATCGCATGGCCGAAGATCGCGCGGGCGACCTCCGGGGAATCCAGATCCGCCGTCCCGTCGAAGAACCCCTCCGGCAGCAGGCGCACGGCGCGAATGTCGGCCTTCTGCCCAAGCGCAAGGACCACGGGCACCTTCGCGCCCTGTCGCGCCATGGCGGCGACCTGCGCCGCCGACGCGGTGGTCCTGACGTCTCGTGTTTGCCAGGAAGAGCCGATCTCCCACGCCTCGTGGCTCTGCTTCTCCGCAGGGAGCGTGAATGTCACGAACTGTTTGAAAGAGAAGTACCTTTCCCCGTCGGTGACGACGTGGTCATGCATCTTGAGTCCCAGCAGACGCCCCGCCGCGCGGAATCGCTCCGTGAGCGCCATGTCCTCGTTCGACGGCTTGGGGTCCCCGCTCGGATGGTTGTGGCTGATGTAGAAGCCCTTCGCCCCCTTTGGCACGTCGCCCAGCACGTTCGTCGGATGGACGACCGTCGATGCGACCGCCCCGATGTGCACCACCCGCGCGTCCACCACGCGGCCCTGGCCGTCCACGAACACGACCTTGAACATCTCCTGGAACGGCGACCGCAGGGCCATCATCATCCCGGCCACGTCCTCGGCCGATTCCAGCCGCAGACCACGGATCTCCACGCCGAAGGAATCCTTGCGCTCGTACAGCTCCCGCAACACCCGCGAAACCGTCGGATACTCGCCACGATTGGCCTCCTTCGTCGCGAACGCCCTGCCCCAGTCCTCCGCATTCGCGCCGATGCGAAACGCCCGTTCCCACGCCTTCCGCGCCGTCTGCGCGAAACGCTGCGCCTTCTTCAGCCCCTCCTTCAGCTCCTTCCGCCGCTCCGGCGCAATCCCCTTCCGCTCCGCGTACCCGTCCAGCACGTCCTCCCCAAGGTCCAGAACGCCTTGCCCCGGCGCCTCACGCGCCGCGCCACGCCGCGACCAGCGAATTCGTGGTTCGCCAATTCCAAAAGTTCCGCTATTTTCCGTCGCATGCTTGACCTGCGAGGAGTCGAATGCGATCCAGGAGTCGCTTCCCTTGTCCTCTCGCATGTTCTTGTAGACAACCCCATCGAATCCGCCCGCCTTGATGAGGGCAAGAGCGGCGTCCTCGATCTTGCGAGCCTTCTCTTTGTCCAGCTTTCCATCGGCATCCCACACGTCGTCCGCGTCGATGGCCTCCAGTGCGGCGCGCTCCTTCTCGACGCCCTTGACATCCTTCATGGCGTCAAGAGTTCCGTTCTTGAGCGCGGCAGGGAAGCCGCCAAACACGTCCTTCATCCGCAGCGGGTTCTGAATGGACAGGTAGACAGGAATCGTCCCCTCGTTCTCGCCCAATTCGCGCCACCGCCCAGACTTGAGCATCGAGCGCATGCGGTCCTCTGCGGCCGCCTCTGTGCCAAAATGGAACCCCAGATTGAGCGGCTGTCCCGCGTCTCGTTCAAACGATTCCAGCGTCGTGTCGCCCGTGTAGTGCCAGAGAATCAGGGGATTTCCGTTCGCGTCAACAGCCTTCGACTCCCCAAACCAGCGCCGGAATTGCGCCGTATCTGCCTGTTTCTTGAAAATTCCTTTGACAGGGGAGCCCGGCTCGTCTATGGTGTGGGCGATGCCGGACGTTCCGACCCCCTTCACCAAACCGCTAAGGGCGTTGATTTTTCCGGCAGCCCGGGCATCGACGTAGAACACGCCGATGCCTTTCTTTTCGGCTTCGATGGCAGGCCGGAGGAGGCTCCCGACCCAATCGGCCTTGTCATAGACGGTCAGGACGAGATGGGAATCGACGGCCTCGCCGTCGGCTTGGACTTGGGCTTCGACCAACACGGGCACAACGACCCGCTTTCCGTTGACGACCTTCGTTGTCAGCACCGCGACGGATCCAGGACGAGCGTTCGGTGTCAGGTTCGCAATCACGGCGACGGGATGTTCCAGAAGCTTCGGCAGGGCCTCCAAATGGATTCCGAGCCCGTGCGCATGTTCTTTGGCGCGGAGAGTGCCAAAATGTCTCGTGAATTCGGCCTTGTCGTAATAGTTCAACCGAAGGTGACGCGGGCTGGCCATGATTGGAAGCGCTGTCATTCCGATGTCCTGCAAGACTTGCGGGGTGTCGCGCACGTAGACGTTTTCGCGAATCGTAGACCCCGGCTTTACGACTTCCCGCAGACTTTCCACGAAGGGAATCTTGTAGTATGGCCGCTGGTCCTGCGGCTGTTGGAAAACGACCTCCGCCCCCTCGCCCTCCATGCCGCCCTTCGCGGTGTCCAGGGCGCGCCCGTTCTCGCCGACGATGCGCTGGCCTGCGCGCATGGCGTTGTTGAGCTCGCGGATGGCGTCGGGCCAGTCCATGGCGGCCACGTCGCCGAGCTTGAGCGGGCGTCCAAGCGTCCGCCGCACCTGCTGCCAGACCTGCGAGAACAGCCGTTTGACGCGCTTCCACCAGGCCGCAAGGCCGCGCTGCGCGTTCGGCCCCTCCACCAGCCCCCGCAGGTTGCCCGCCTGCTCCTCCTCAAAGAGGAGGGAGAACAGCTCCACCCCCGAAACCTCCCCGTATCGGTTCCGAACCGCCTGCCGGACGGTCTCCGGCGCGTTGTCCAGGGCCTCCCGGAACTTCGCCAGGGCCGCCTTCGCGGCCGCGTCGCCGTCCCGCGCCAGGGCGTCGGTGAGGGCCATGATCAGATGCCCGCCCTCGTGCGCCCCGGTTTCTGCGTCCGCGCCGCCCAGGCGCAGCCAGATGCGGCCATGCCGGAGGTCCGCCGCGCCGTCCGCGTCGGCGGGCACGCCGCGCCGTCGTGCCCAGTCCGGCGCCTCCCTCGAAATCGTCACCCGCGCCCCCAGCGCCTTCCCCAGACGCTCCGCGATCTGTCGCAGCTCCTCGATGCCGGCCGCCGTGCGCCCCTCCTGGCGGCGACGCTGGAACGGGATTTCCTCGTCCTCCCAGCCCCTCGGGTTGAACGAGACATCCCCCTCGTCGCTCTGCACGAACCCGCCGCCCCAGTTCTCGGTCTGCATGCCGCGCTCGCGGAGCTCCCCGTTGCTCTCGTGCATGGTGGACGCGTTGTCGCCGGTCGTCTCGGCGGTCACCTGCGCCACGCCGTTTCGGTTCCGCCAGCCCACCAGCTGGCGAATCAGCTCCTTCTTGGAGTCCTTGGCGCTCCCGCGCTCGTAGTCCTCCATCCCCTCCCGGACCATCTCCTCGACGATCTCCTCCTTGCTCATCCCCCACAGCCGAGCGCGGTCCGGCACGCCGTCGCGCTCCGCCGCCTCGATCTCCTTGGCGTTCGCAACCCACAGCACGTGCATGGTCTGCGCAGAATCGGGGTCAGCCTCGACAAGGAAGTTGAAGAACGGATCCTCGCCGGGCGATGCCTTGCTCCAATCCAGCTCCGGCGGAATCTCCTCGAACTGCACCATCCCGTTCACGCGGGCGCTCACCACCAGCTCAGTCGTGCGGTCGATGCCAGGCAGCGCGACGGCGATGCGGTCGCCCACCTGCAGGTCGCTTGTCCGCACCGCCCGGAGGCCGGGCCTCTGGACGAACATGGAGTCCCAGTTCTTCCGCGCCTTGGAGGGTGTAATGGCCGACGCGGAGTCCGCCTCCAGCCGCTGCGCGTCGCTGACCAGCCGGTCGACGAGCTCGTCCGGAGTCAGCGGCTCCTGCTCGTTGGTGGAGGTGTCCGCGAAGTACCGCATGGGACCATGCTCGGAGTAGCGATCCGCCGCCCCCGCGATGTCCGAAAGCTCCTCGTAGCTGTTCACCGGCCGGAAGAACTTCCGAAGCACCGGCGGCCACAACCGCACGTCCTCCTCGGTGATGGCGTCCCACTCCCCGCCGATGCGCTGCTCCGACTTCGGGAGCTTGTTGTCCTCCTTCCGCAGCTTATCGCTCGGGTAGGCGATGCCGCCGTTCGACACGAAATCGAAATAGAACGGATATTCGCTCTCGTCATGCCCCTCCGGCACGTTCGGAACGCTCGGCCTGAACTGCGCACGCCCGCGCGCCTGCCCCTGCTCGATCATGCGGTCATGCGCCCGCAGCGCGTCCGCAAGACGCTTCGGCGAATGCTTCTTGGGCACCTTCCGTCCGCGACGGCGCAACTCCTCCAGCATCCACGCCTTTCCGAACTCCTCGTAGCTGTGCCCCTCCCTCGGAACCCTGCGACGACGCGGCTCCTGCCCCCGCTTCCCTTTCCCGAAATAGCTCTCCTTCCACGGCTTCTCCGCCTGTGACGCAGCAGGCGCGGGCGGCACGCTCGCGGCAGTGGCCGCCCCTGGCTCCTGACTTCCGGCCTCCGGCTCCTGCTGTGCCTCCTGCGGCGCGGCAGCAGCCGACGCATCGACGGCCCGCAGATACTCCCGCAGCCTCCTCGGACTCCCCAGAATCTGCAACGTCGGCTTCAGCCCCCGCCGCCGCACCTCCCCTTGCAGCTGCTGCAAGCTCATCGCATCATAGCGGTCCTCCTCCGCCGTCTCTCCCCCGCCTGACTCCTGACTCCCGACTCCTGACTCCTGTTTTGGAGCTTGGTCCCCTTGTGCCGGAGCTTGGTCCCTCTGCGCGGAAGCTTGGTCCCCACCTGGGGGCGCGGGCGTCTCGCCCGCGGCTGCTTCCGCCTGCGCCGCCGCCGCTTCCACGGCGGCCGTCGCCGCGTCGTCCGTCTCCATCGGCTCACCATTGCGGAACCGTTCCAGCTCGGCCCCCGTCTCCGCAAGGCGCTGCTCCACGACCTCGCGCGGAGCCGTCGCCGCCGGTGCGCCATCGTCCGGCACCGCAACCGGCGCCGCCGAGGGCGTCGCACCAGCCGCAGCCGATTCCGGTGCGGCCTGCCCCGCCTGGGGCGTCTGCCCGTAGCTTGCGATGTCATTCTCGTCGAAGCCCAGGTCCGTCTGGACTCCCAGACTGTCGGGGTCGATCTCCCCCTCCGCCTCTTCGGGAGCATCCGTTCCCTCCGCGTCTGACGCGTCTACAGCGGCCGGCTCCCCGCCTTTGGCGGGAACCTCCTCGCCCGCATCCCTTCTTGCCGCGTTCTCGGCATTCAGACGGTCAGCCTCCTGCGCCGCCTCCGCCGCCGGGGATCTGTTATTCTTGCTCGCCTCCTTAAGCGCCTCGACCAGCTTTTCCGCCCGACGGCGGATCTCTTCCTCTCTGGCCTTCTGCCCGTCGCGACGCTCTTTCCGCGCCAGAACCTGGGCGTCATTCACGGCCTTTGCGACCACCGGGTCCGACGAGTGCTCCCGCAGCCACGCACTCGCTGAGTCCATTGCGGCGGCCATCTCATCAACGTTCCTTGCGCGGCGGATGCCGCCCTTGATCTCCGCAGGCAGAACCCTGTACGTCGCAAGCTTTTCAATGTTCCGGCGAGCCGTCTGAACCGCCTTAAGTTGGCCGGAGCTGGATTTCATCTCCCGTTCCCGCTGCTCTCTCACCTCGTTCAGGGCAATGGCGACAACCGGGTCAGACGAATGCTCCCGCAGCCAGGTGTTCGCGCCGTTCACGGCGTCAACAAGCTCTTTTGGGTCCTTTGCGGTGCGGATTTTCCCCTTCGCCTCATCCGGGAGCACACCAAACGTCGGGAGGTTTTCGACATCCTTCCTCGCCGCATTGAATTGGTATTTCCGCACCGCGCTATCCGCAACCGCCCCCCCGCCGCCAAGTAGCATCGACGGCAGAAAGCCCACGTATTCCGCGAAGAACTGCTCCCGCCCCGGCCAGAACCCATGCCACAGACGGCTCACGAAGCGGTCTCCGTATCCCTCGCCCTCCTCCCGTTCGTCGATGCCCAGCAGCACCTCCAATGCGCCGCCGACACGCTCCTCGGCACCTTCGAACAACGGCTGCGTGCTCGTCGCGCTCATCATCTTCGAGAACGCCCCGCCCCCGTCGTGCTCCCCGATCACGCCCAGCAGAACCTCCGCAACCTTCTTCGGCATGGGACTCTCAGGGAAGAACTTCTTGCCGACCAGCCCCGTTATCTTCTTGATCCCCTTCCCGGCCACCCACGACATCGCCTCGCCGGTATGCTCCGAAAACACTTCCTTGAACGTGTCCAGCCATCCCTTCCACGCCGCAATCGCCAAGCTGTCCCCGTGCTTCGTCATGATCACGTCCAGCTGGCCCAGCTCGTCCTGCGTCACCGCAAAACGGTCCGCATGGAAACGCTGATAGGCCGCCGCAACCCGCGTCGGCATCAGCGTCGTCTGCATGGCGGACAGGACAAGGCCGTGCCCAATGCGCTGCGCAACCCAGGCCACCCCCTTCGACCTGGAAGCCGCCTTGGACATGTGGCCGAACGTCCGCATGATCTTGCCGAGCCTGCCCGGCAGAGCCCCGGCCACCCCGCTCGTCAACGCCATCTCCATGGCGAATCCAGGCATCTCCGCCGCAATCTTGCCGCCCATGGCTGCGACCCTGTGCCCATGTTCGCGCTCATCCGTGATGGCCCGCTCGTTCTCGCGCTGGGTCAGCAGACGCACGTCCTCCTCGTAGAGCGGGTCGAAGCGACCACGCGGGTACGACCTGTCCGGGTCCGACACCCGCTTCTCGATCTCGTTCCAGGCGCGATTCTCGACAAAATCGGCCAGCGAGCCAAAAAGCGGAAGCTTCTTTGCGGCCTTGTAGGCGGTGGAGTATTCATCCGCGACAGTCGCCCAGAATCCCTTTGCGCCCTTTTTCTGGGCCGCAGACCATGCCTCGTGCTGCGAAATGAGGCGGTCAGACGGAGCGTCACTTCGGCCTAGCGATTCACGCGCGTTCCACTGGTCTCCCACTCCCTTGCTCAAGTCGGGGTTGGCCCCAAACATGGCGGCCCGCATCTCCGGCGGAGCCGTCCGAAACAGCTCGTTCGCGCTAATCAGACGCCCGTTTTCGTCGCGACGAGTCAGGGCCCGCCGCTGCTCGTCCTTGTATGCCTGCGCATACTTCTCTCGTGCCTTCCTCCAATCCTCCTCCGAGACACCCTCTGGCTTCTCAAAGTTGAGAAAGGAATCTTCGACCGGCACGCCGTCCGGGTCAACTCCGGCCTTCTTGCGTTGCTGCCTGTCCTGCCGATTGAGCGCATCCTCCCATTGCATCCGCTTCCAGGTCAGGTCCGACACGTCATCCGGCTTCTGGGCAGGCAAGGAGGGCAACGGCTCTTCGTCGGCATAGGCTGCCGCCATCGCCCCCGCCATCTTGAAAGTGTCCGCGTCGTCCGTTAGCTCATTGCCCTGTGTTGCAAGACGTCCGAAACGCTTTTCCTTCTCGGGGTCACGCCCCCAGTCGATACTCTTTGCCATGCCAGACCCTCGCGATTCGGATTATTTCTTGGCGTTCGCCAAGGCCTCGTAGTATCGGCGAATCCCGTAGTAGACATCGGCGTCGACATGATCCCCGCGAATGAAGCTCTTCCGAGCCCGCTCGCCCTGCCTTTCGTAGTCCTTCTTGAGCATCACGATCCAGTTCCCCATGTCGCGTCCGGTAATCGGATTGTAATTGGACCACCAATAGATGTCGGCACTGTCGCGCCCGTTCTCGTCCTTCTTGAACGCATCGACAATCTTGTCCTCATGGGCGACCTCAAGACGCCCATTCTTCTTCATTGTGTCGATCTCCTGGGCGTTATAGGCACGGGCCTTTTCGGGAGCATACGAAGTTGGCGTATAGTCGCCCTTGTAGTAGTTCCCATTATCGTCTATCCGCACAACATCGGACGGAGCCCCCTGCGACATCCCGCCTGCATCTTGCGCCGCCGCCGCCTGACGTGCCTTCTCCGCCTCCTGCTCCTCCGCCCATCTCTGCGCCTCCAGGCGCTGACGCTCATAAAAGTCCCGCTGAAGCCGCGCCTGTTCCGCCCCCCATTCCTCGTGTTCCTGCTGCCGTTTCGCCGCGGCCGCATCCGCCGCCGCCTGGCTCTTGGCATTGATTGCCGCCTGGCGGATCCCGCCGCGCGTGGTCATGGCGTCCGAGGCGACCTTGGCGGCGGCGTCGGTGACGCCCCACATGCCGCGTGCGTTCTCCTGGGCGAGGGCGCCGGCGGTCTTTTCGGATTCGGAGGCGAGGCCGGTGTCGATCTCGCGGCGGCGGATCCCGGCCTGCGAGACTTCCTTGGCCCAGTCGAGGTCCTGGGCGCGGCGGTCGGCGTCGATCTTGGCCTGGAGGGCGGCGCTGCCGACGTGGGTGCGTCCGAAGGCGTCGGCGGCGCGCTGGCCGCGCGCGATATGCTCCGCGTAGCGCCGGGCCGCGCCCATCGAATCATCGCGCGGACGGATCCCGCCGCTCCGCGCCGCCGCCGCCAGCGCATCGGCCCGCCGGTACGCCTCCTGCTGCGCGGCGTCCGCCATCGGACGAATCCCCGCCGCCATCTTCGTCGCGCCGTTGCCGACATCCCCGAACAGCGAATCCAGGCTGTCCTCCCGCTGGTCCTTCGCCATCTTCGTCGCGCCGTTGCCGACATCCCCGAACAGCGAATCCAGGCTGTCCTCCCGCTGGTCCTTCTGCGGTTCCGCGAAAAGCTCGTCGAAACTAATATCCTGCATCGTTGCCATGGTTTCGTCCTCCGTTTAGACCTGTGCTTCCGCCCGCTGGCTGGGGCGTGTCGAGAACAGCGTCCGCCCCTGCATGTCCGCGAAGTGGTGTTTCCGCCAGTAGTCATACGGCGTCGTGGTGGCCTTCTCGCGGTACGCATCCGCCGCGGCGATCATGCCGTCCCGGCTCGCCTTCGCGGCGGTCGCCGCCTTGATTTCGTCAAAGCTCGACCCCCTGATTCCAGGAGCGTGATACGTCATGCCCCCGCTGGCCGTCGGGCGCTGCGTCTTCCCCCATTCCGCGGGAGTCCTTGGCGCGACGCCTGGCCGAAGCCCGCCGGACGGCGTATGCCTCTGTCGATACTCCGCGTCGGCTGGAATCCATTGCCCGTACTTGTTCTGCATGTATTCCCCGCCGTACCCTTTTGCCCCGTAGAACTTCGCCGCCTCCTCCTGCGTGGACGGGAGCCGTGGCCGAATCCCAGCCTGCGGAACCGTCGCCGGCTGCTGCGGGGTCTGGGGCTGTTGCGCCCTCAAGGTGTTGCGCTCGTTGAGCTGTTGCCGGAACTGCGCCTGCTCCTCCGGCGTCTTGCTTGCCAGCCATGCGCTCGCCGCCGCATTCTTCTGGGCCTTGTCCATGGCCGCCCACCCCGGAGTGGCATCGATGATTTCGTTAATGACTCCTTTTTCCCATTCCTGTGCGGCGTTCCAGTCGTTAAAAAATGCCATGGCGTACCTTCTTTCTATGTGCGGATGAACTTGAATTAGCCTTTCGCCGCACGACCCTTACATCCCCACACGCCGCGTCAAGCCTTTTCTTGCGTCAAAATGCGATGTGCGTGGAGCGGATTTTTGTTGACAGGGCGTGGGAGGATGGTAGCGGCGGTGGCGTATGGACACAATTTTTCAGAAAAAGGCGCTCGGGCGGAAGGTCGCGGGCAAGGGGAAGAAGAAGGTCGCGGCGAAGGCGGCGGCGGGGAAGAAGTCCGCGCGGAAGAAGAAGCCGGGTCGGAAGCCTGGGCCGATGGCGGGGCTTACGCCGCGACAGCGTGCGGCGGAGCGCAAGAGGAACGCGGAGCTGCTGGAGCGGTTCGAGCGGTTCTGCGACGGGCTTGCGGAGGGCAAGACCCACGAGGTCGTCATGGGCGAGACGTCGATCACGTGGCCGGAGGTGCGCAAGGCGTGGAACCTGGACGAGGGGGCGAAGGCGCGCTATCAGAACGCCAGGACGCTCGGGGCGGAGGTGCGGAAGGCGCTGGTGGAGGATGAGATGTTCCGGCGGGGGATGGACGGGAACCTGGAGCAGGCCGCGACGCCGGAAGGGGCGGTCGTGACGCTGCGGAAGCCGGCGGACCGCGTGCTCATCCGGGTGTTCGACGAGGACCACGCCGCGAAGCAGGACGTGAAGATCACGGGCGACGTGTCGTTGCAGATGCTGCGGGACGCCATGCGGGCGGGCGAGGAGGGCAATGCCCAATAGCGCCCAGCAGGATGTGACGGCGGGCAGCCTGGAGGCGTTCTTCGCGCGCTACCGCCGCGACCCCGTGGCGTTCGTGCGGGAGCAGTTCGTCCCCTCCCCGGTCATCAGCGACGACCAGCTGGACCTCCTCAACGACGTCGGGCGCGCGGTCCGGGGCGAGGACAAGCGCTACATCTCCGTCGTGTCGGGCACCTCCACCGGCAAGACGGCGTGCCTGGCGTGGCTGGTGCTCTGGGCGCTTTCGTGCCACAGCCGGGCGCGGGTGCCGTGCACGGCGTCCACGCGGATCCAGGTGCTGCGCAACCTCTGGGGAGAAATCCGCCGCTGGCACCCGTACCTGCGCCCCCTCTTCCAGCAGCTCATCGACATCCGGGCCACGAGCGTCCGGCAGACCGGCAACGACGAATGCTTCGCCGAGGCCATCGCCAGCCAGAAGAACAAGCCGGAGAACTTCCAGGGCATCCATTGCAGCTTCCTCATGTTCCTCATGGACGAGGCCAGCGGCATCCCGCAGAGCATCTTCGACGCGGCGGAAGGCAACTGCACGAGCGTGGCCAACGAGATCGCGGGCGGCTGCGCCCTCCTCATCTGCACGGGCAACGGCAACTACGCGAGCGGCCCGTTCTTCGAGAGCCACCACAAGAACGCCCGCTACTGGAAGCACCGCTCCTGGTCCTCCCGCAACTCCCCGTTCTGCGGCAAGGACTACATCGCCCGTCAGGAGGAGGTCTACGGCGCCGGAAGCAACCAGGTGCGAATCCGCATCGACGGCCTCTTCCCCAAGGACGACCCCGACACCCTCATCCAGCACGACTGGGCCCAGTCCGCCGTCGGCCGCGAAATCCGCGAGCCGTCCACCGTGCAGCGGATCGCGGGCATCGACCCGAAGGGGGCCGGCGGCGACACCATCGGATTCTGCATCCGCCAGGGCCACCGCGTCTACGGCTTCGACGAGTGGCCCCGGACGTTCGAGGAGGCGCAGATTGCCGGGCGGCTCGTCCAGATGTACAAGAACGGGGAGTTCGACCTGGTGTGCGTGGACGGCATCGGCGTCGGCAGCGGCGTCTGCTCGATGCTGGAGCAGGCCGGGGTCCCCCACCGCCGCGTCAACGTCGGCGCGGCCGCCATGAAGCGCGCCATGGAGTGCTACCGCCTCCGCGACGAGCTCTGGTGGGAGGCCCGCGAGTGGTTCCGCGCGGGCGATGTCGGCATCTTCGTCGAAGACCCCACCCGCCCTCCGCCCGTCGTCGAAAAGGCCATCCACGAGCTCACCACACCCAAATACGAACGGCATTCCAACGGAAAGGTTCTCGTCGAAAGCAAGGCCTCTCTCAAACGAGCGGAACGCCTCGGCTACTCCCCCGGCCTCGCCGACGCCTTCTGCCTCACCTTCGCCGACCTCGTTCCCCTCATCCGCGAAACACGCCCCTACTTCAACTCCCTCCCCACCGTCGCCGGCTACGGCGGATACTGGGACGGAGAATGAGCCGTGGCCGCCGGAAGGAATAGAGAAAAGGCGCGCGGTTGGCGGCAGGGGCGTCTTTCACCCATTCGGCTTTGCCTCCACACGACCGTTTATGGACTATGTCTTCGGGGCCGCGCGCCCCGGCGGATGCTGTTGCGGTCTTACGCGCGGCGATGCCCGCGCCCCCGCTAGTCTCTACACCTTCCGCCCAGCCGTGGGCGGCTCGGCTCGGCGTTCTCCGCGCGTTCCGTTCCGCGCGGCATTCACCGACTTCTTCCGCTTTTCTGCCTGCCAAAATCATCATGCGGCCTGCCTCCTCCACAGGGGGAACGGGCACTTGTAATCGACAACGAAGTGAGTCCCGAGGTAAATGTAGTGCTTGAGTGTCTCGTCCACAGGAGAGTACTTGGTGCTGAAAACCTTGACGGACCCGCGCTCGTACCCGCAGGCGTCTTCCTGGTTTGCAAAGCACAGATAGTCTGAGCACTTGCACTCCCATGTCTCGGCAAGAATGCGAACGTCGACCAGGAAGCCGGGAGGGAATGCGATGCCAGCGAACAGGGGGTCGATTTCAGGAGTCTTGCAATGGCTGGCGTAGATTCGTCGAAGGATTGTGAGGTATAGCTTTGTCGTTAGGTCGTCTGTTCCGGCCTCTCCAAAATACGTAAGACTCTTAACCTTTTCCAGATTCCAGTACAACGGGGTCGCCTTTCCTGCCGGAGTGGGCGGATTCGAGCCGGGCTTTTTCCCGTGTTGCGGGTCTCCGCCAATCATTCCAAGAAGCCACCAGTTCGGAATCAAAATGTCGTCGATGGGTATATCTTCGTTCCCGATGAACGGATGTTTCCCAAACTCCCAAGCCCCTCTTTCTATCCATGTAGTCCCTTTGACGGGCCTGGTGTCCCAAACGCGGGAAGGAGTGGCCGGAGCGTATGCCCAGTCCTGTCCTGCATGGTTTGCGAGCGGCGTGAAGTCAAACGCGGGGCGCCCCCACCCCTCCTCTGCAAATTCGTAAGTGTCTGAGTCCGGTTCAGTCTTTATCTGCCTGATGAGTCCAGACCACCTGTTCGATGAATCGAACCCATACCAACCGAGGAACGTGTCGGATGTGGGGGTCGGCGCGCCGGAAACCGGGTGTTCATTTGCGGGGAGCGTGATTTCTCCGGGGCCGTACCCAAGCCCACCGACGAACGCAAGGCGAGAGCAACGGACACGCGGGGCATAGACGCGATAATTCTTCTTCAACTGGTCCCAGTCAGAAGCGTCCTTGTAGTTGTCGAAGTTGTAGACCTGCTGGTCGTGTAGCCTCTTGTAAATCGGAAGGTTTTCTGAATTACCGTCAAACCACAAAGGAACGTCCTCCCCGATGAGGATATACTGTCGGGAGTCTCCGCCTACGGGCCTAGACACCGCCCAAAAGTCCAGACTCCCCTCAACTCCCGGATATTTGCAAACGACGTCGGTTCTCGTTTGGTGGGTTCCGCGCCGGAAGCACACGCGCCCGGATGGTCCGGAGTCCTCCGCATGGGGGACAACGGGAAGGTCGTTCTCGTAAATCACCGCCGGGATTTCATGCGCTTGCCTGTAGTATTCTCTCGCGTTCATGGCGGCACGGGTCAACTCCCGCTCCCGGATTGGCTTGCGCTGATGTTGCGTACAGTAATGCCGCTACCGGCAACGCCAGCGGCAAGCGTGGCGTCGATGTCGATTGCTCCCGCGCGGTATTGGACGATGGCTCCTGGTACGGTGGAGTCCACTTTGCAAAGGACAAGGGTGATGAATCGGGTGTTGTCAGCAGAAACCGGAAGGGTCTGGCCGTGCTCGATGGTGCAGGCGGCTCCGGTCGGATCGTTATACCAGTAGCAGGTCGGCTCGAAGGTGTTGTCCCAGAGGAAGAACCGGATGTAGAAGAATTCTTCGTCGTTGATGCGCGAGAAGGAGTGGTCAGGAAAGACGGCGGTGCCGCCACCGATGGCCTGGGCGGTGCCGCCGCGGATGTTGACAGCGTAGTTGCCGGTGGGATCTCCATCTCCGTCTAATTCCGGGGTCGCAGTTGCCTCGAAGGCCCACGGCGAGGAGCCGCTGCCCACGTCCGGCGTGAGCCAGAACCTTCCGTTTTCGTCGAGGCAGAGGAAGGCGGGGAGTTCGCCGCCGTTTGCGGCGTAGCCTTCGACGGCCCCGACGAGCTCCTTGAGGATGTCGCCGCCGTGGGTGGGGTAGTCCCAGTCAGGGTTCGTGGCAGGCGCTGGAAGTTCGTCCCACGCCTGCTGCGCGGTCTTTTCCTGGGCCTTCAACGCCTTCTCCAGCGCCCTCGCCGTCTTCTCCTCGGCCTTCTGGCGGGCCTCCTCCTCCTTCTTTGCCTTGCGCGCGATGGCGCGGAAGAAGGACTTGGTGAAAAAGACTGGGATTTCGTCGGGCATGGGCGGTCCTTACGATCTGACGGCGGGCGGTTCGGTGCCGGAGACGTTCTCCTGGGTGTACTCGAGCCGCCAGTATCCGCCCCGGTCGAGGCCGAGGCTGAAGGCCGTCGGGATGAAGTTGCTGTAGAGGCCCGTGGCGGAGTCGAACGCGTTCAGGGCCTCCTCCTGCGAATCGAACCAGGAGACGAAGTGCGTGAAGACGTGCCAGTACCACACGAGCTGTGGGCCATTGCTGTTCACTCGGGTCCAGTATTTCTTTCCCTCTCGCGTCCTGTAGTAGTAGTTGCGGTGCTTCTTGAAGGTGGTGACGGTCTGGACGACATCGAAGAGGCCCATTTCGTTGAGGGAGAGGCGGGAGGAGATTTCGGTGCCGGCGGCGGTGTAGCCGGTTCCGAGGAGTCCGGCGAGGGAGGCGGCGGGGACGTTGTAGTAGAAGGTGGTGGTGTCGTAGGAGTCGGAGGTGCGGCCGGTCTGTCCTCCGGGCTTGGTGAGGTAGCCGCCGCCGCTGGTGACGGGCGTGAGCCATACGAGGTTTCCGTCGTAGAGCCCGTATTCGTTGAGGGTGGTGTTGCGCCGGATGATGGTGGCGCCGGTGGCGGTGGAGTTGAACGATCCGGAGTAGGGCGTGACGGAGTTGCGGTAGACCGCCTCGTGCTCGACGTAGGTGGCCGTGGTGCGCGTGAACTCCTCCTCCCAGGTGATGGGGACGGACCAGACGATGACGCCATCGAACAGGCCGAATTCGTTGTAGTTGGCGTTGATGGAGGTGATGACGTGGTGCGCGCCGGAGGAGGTCGGGACGGAGGACTGGTTGCCGAAGACCACCTCGTGGGCGGTGTAGAGGGCCGTTGGACGGGTGTATTCGTGCTGCCAGGCCTTCGGCGTGGCGACGGCGTAGCTGCCGTCGAACAGGCCGAACTCGTTGTAGCTGGCGTTGATCCGCGTGACGATGGAAGAGCCGGAGGCAGACGGCGAGACGCTGGCCTGGTTGCCGAACACCGTCTCCGTTTCCGTGTAGTGGGCGTTCTCGCGCTGGTAGGAGTGCCGCCAGGCCTTCGGCGTGGCGACGGCATAGCTCCCGTCGAACAGGCCAAACTCGTTGAAGCTCGCATTGATTCGCGTGACAATCGAGCTCCCGGAGGTGGACGGCGAGACGCTGGCCTGGTTGCGGAACACCGTCTCGGTCTCGGTGTAGTGGGCATTCGTTCTCGTGAAGTCGCGCGTGAAGGGAATGGCCCAGGACTCGATAATGGTGATGTTGTAGAGTCCGTACTGGTTGAGGTCGGCGGTGACTTGGAGGAGGTAGCCGTTCGTGCCGGTCGGGGCGGTCTCGCCGGTCGGCGAGGTGGCGGCGGCGGAGGCGGCGAGGAGGACGGAATCGGGGACGTTGGGCTCGTAGCCGGTGTCGCCGGGGGCGTGGTCGGCGTCCTCCGCGCCCGGCGAGCCCGCTGGAAGGCCGAGGACGTTTTCGAGCCGGGTGGTCTTGCGCCAGGCGAGGGCGTCCTTCTGCCACCAGGAATAGACGAGGTTGCGGCGCGCGTGGTCGGCGGTGACCTGGCCGGACCAGAGCCCGGTTTCGGGGTCGAGGGAGCCGTTGACGTGGTAGATGTGTCCGGCGTCCTGGATGTGGGCGAAGTCGTTGGGCAGCTCCGCCGCCTGCCAGAACTGGTAGCTGTCCTCGTGGTGGACATAGCTGGCCTCGGTGCAGTAGGCGCCGGAGCGGAAGCCCGCGTCGTCTGGCCAGCAGATCATGGTCTGATAGATTCCCTGCTCGTCCGGATTGGTGCGCGTCCGGCTGGAAAAGACGCGGAGGACGCGCCAGGTGCCGCGCCGGGGTTCGCGGTCGGCAAGGGGGTCGGTGACGGTCTTCTGCTCGCGCAGGTACTCTTCGAGAATGGCGCGCTGGCTGTCTGGGATGTTCTGCCAGCCGCGCGTCATGCGGGGGACCTCGACGGGGGGCGCATCCGACCCGGCGGCGCGGAAGAGGAGCACGTCCCAGGAGACGAGGACGGCGTTCTTCTCGTCGAGGAGGTGTGCGGCGCGGGCGCGGTCGAGGGCGGTCAGGGACATGGCGTCAGACTCCGGCTAGTTCGGTGAAGCGTTTGGCCCAGTAGGAGGCGAAGGAGGAGTCGCGGATGTCGGAGGCGTCGGACTCCAGCAGCGCGCGCATGACGTAGGCCTCCAGCGCGGGCTCCATCTCGGGCGGGCACGGGAGGTCGTCGTCGGTGCCGTTCGGGACGGGCTGCTCCGGGAGGGATGGCAGGCGGCCCTTGTCGTCGCAGAATGCGACGGGGATGGAGCTCATGAGGTGGCGGAGGCCCATGAGCGTGAACTTCTCGATGCTCTGGGCGGGATATTTGAAGCCGATGCCGGAGTTGTCCGCGACCTCCTTGAGGCGGCGGCGGATGTCGTCGTAGAAGTCGCGGTATTTCATGCGGGATCCTCCTTGGCGGTGGCGGGCTCGGGCGCGGCGGCGGCCGGGGCGGACGGCGGAACGGGCCGGACGGGCGCGGGCGGAAGGTCGGACTGGAAAACGCGGTCGAACGTGCAGCGGCTGCGGAAGCCGCCCGCGCTCGCGTCCATCTGGTAGCTGAAGCGGTAGAACGGGATGGGGTCGCCGGGCAGGATAGGGTCGAACTGGTCGCAGAGCGCCGTGATGATGATCACCCCGGCCTTCTCGACGCGGGAGAGGACGGTCAGCTCCTCCATCAGCGCGTCCCGCATGGGGCCGAGGACGGGATTGCCGTCCGACGCCGCCCAGACGGAAACGGCGATGCGGACGCGCCCGATGCGGCGCGGACGGCGGAAGGGTCGGAATAGGGCTTGCAGCAGATTCATGGATGCTCCTGTCAGGTGGACGCGGATGCGGCGGACGCCGTGACCTTGAACGAGCCCGTCGTCGTGCCGATGGCGTTGCGGACGTTGAAGAAGACGGTGCGAACGCCGTCGCCGGCAGTCGTGATGGTGACAGTCTTTCCGCTGACGGATACGGTGTCGTCGGGATTGCTGCTGTAGGCGGTGAGGGTCGCCGGGAGGATGCCGCCGATGTAGGGCGACAGGCTGACGGCCTTGGCCGTCCCGGTCGTGGCTTCCTGGTCGGGAACCGCCGTGACGGTCGGCGGATTCGCGCTCTTCACGGTCATCGTGCCGGAGGCCTCCCCGGCCGCCGTCGTCACCGTGACGCCCAGCTGCCGAACCGCCTCTCCCTGCATGGTGAGGACGAGCTTCGTGCCGTCCGCCCTGGCGGTGTCGCCCGCAAGGAGCCCCGTCACGGACAGCGTGACGGGCAGCAGGTATGCGGAGACGTAGGCGGACAAGTCGATCTCCGTCGCCACGCCCGCCCGGACGACCTGCTCCGGGATGGAGGAGGAGATGGACGGCGTGTCCGCGACGGTCGCGCGGAACGTCGTCGTGGCTGTCCCGCCGTCGGAGGCCGCGGTCAGCGTGATGATGGCCGTCGCGCCTTCGGCGGTCGCTCCGTCCGGGGTGACGGACAGGACCTGGCCACTGATCGAAAGCGCCGGCGGGTCCATTGCGGATTCCTCCGCCCACGCCGCGCTGGCCGTCAGCGTGACCGGCAGCGAGGAGGAGAGGTGGGGGGCGAGGTCGATGGTCGTCGCCGCCCCCGGCACGACGCCCGTCTCCGGGATGGCCGACCACCTGGGGAGCAGCCCGGCGGCCGCCACGGCGGCGTCCTGGCAGCGGTCGCAGATGTCGTCGAAGAAGGTGGCGACCAGCGAAAGCTCGTTCAGGAGCTGCAAGCCCGTCTTGCGCTCGTACTTCGCCACCTCCGCCTCGCTCGCGCCGGGGCCGGGCGGCAGAAGCCCCATCGTCTCGTTGTTGAGCGACAGCAGCGACGCGTAGAGGGACGGCTGCGACGTGAGGCCGACGAGGGTGGTGCTGATCGTGCTCGACAGGCCCTGCAGGACGGACCAGAGCGAGCGGTAGTCGTTGGAGGTTGCTGGCATGATGACTCCTGGTTATTTTCCGATGGCGATGGCGATTTTCCCAAGAACGTCCGCGATCTGCGGGCGGAAAAGAAGAAGAAGGGTGACGAACGCGGCGATGATCACGAAGCACCGGCGCCCCTTGTAAATGACTTCCTTCCAAGTCGTCGGGGCCTGGAGATCCTCGCGGACGAGGCTATCCAGCTCCTCGATCTGGAGCTGCACGGCGTTGATGAGCTTCTTCTGTTCGATGGTGTAGTTCTGGAGCGCGCATTGCGTGTCGCAGCTGTTCTGCGCGATGGCCTCGATGCGCTCCTCCGGGGTCAGGCCGTTGCAGGCGTCCGCCGCCCGCCGGACACGGGCGATGCGCGCGGCCTTCGCCTCCTCGTCGGCGAGGTCGTCCGCCTCGATGGCGGCGATGGTGCGGTCCACCTCATGCTGGAGGTCCTGCGTGATCATAGCTTCCCCTCCCCTCGCAGGACAGACACGGCGGCCACGATGGCCACGATGACACCGATGGCCAGTACCACGCCCGCGAACGCGCGCGGCCCCATCGTCACGATGAGCCACCACGCGCCCGCCGCCATCCCCAGCACCACCCCCAGCGCGGCGACGATGTTCCCCGCGATGAACAGCCACCCCAGCCACCGCGGCTCCCGCCGAGACAGGAGATAGGCCGCCAGCGTGGCGCCGGACGCCAGCCCCCCGCCCCCGACCAGCCACGCCGATGTGATGAGCAAGGTCCGCATGCTACCCTCAATCCACGATGGTCCAGTCCTCGGACAGCATGTCAGGCTGACTGGCCAACCAGCCGGGCTGGAAATCGCCCTTTGCCGTCTTCATCACGATGCACGGCGAAACCGCTACGTCGCGGGCGGGGCCAATCTCCGCCTCCGTATGGAACTCGATGTCACTCGCCAAGCACAGGAACATTCCCTTTCCGTTCCACCCGTTCCTTGCCACCTTTTTGCCCTGCTTCATTGCCTCGATGGCCTGGCCAAATGTCATTGCTTTCATGTGTTTCTCCTGTGTGTTTGCTGTACGAGGGTTCAGATTATTTGATGCATCTGTTTTCGAACTTCTTGTAGGCGTCCAGATACCATTCCTCTTTGTCCCCGTTGTAGGTCAGCTCGTAGTACATGCCATCGGGCAGAGTTGTGCTGAGCAGGTACTTCCAGTTCTGCAAAATCTTGCATTTCCAAACGATGAAAACTTCAAGTTCCGGGTCGGGGTCGCTTTTGTCCAGATGCTCCCGAACATAATTCTCCACAATGCCGATTGCCTTAGTATCCATGTTTTCTCCTGTTGGTTATTGCCATTTTATTCAACCAATTTCAAAACTCTTTAATTCCGGCCTTCCGCCTGCACTTACCAGTTCCCGACGCCCTTGGCCCCCTTAGCGAGGGCGGCTTCGGCCTTTGCACGGTTGGGCTTGCGGTCGTACTCGAAGCCCCAGGCGTCCTTGCCGAGGGACTTGATCTTCTTGATCTGCGCCTGGATGTCGGAGGTAGAGCAGTCCTTGTCGAGCTGGCCCATGACACCGCTACCGAGAGAGGCGTAGGTGTACTTGCCAGAGGTGTGGTGGGTGGCAAGATAGAGGTCGGGATCGACCTTGCGGAGGGCCTTGGCGAGGGCCTTCCAGCCGGAGGCGGAGCCGTACTCATTCATCTCCAGCCCCAGCGCGCAGATGTCGGCAAAGTCGAGGATGCCGGAGGTCTTGAGATCTGAGGCATACTTGGCGGGGTTGGCGAGCATGGCGTCGGCCCAGTCGTTGCTGTCGTCGGCCGTGCCCCAGAGAACAATGTGGAAGCCCTCGTTTCGGAAGATCTTCAAGCGGGCTAGCATGAAGGAAACAACATCCTTGTTGATGGAACCAGTGCCACCCGTGCCGTAGATAGAGTAGCCGGAGTTCTCGCCGTCGCCTTTGTTGAGCAGGAGGAGGTGCACGGTATCGCAGCCACGCTTCTTGATGGCGGAGAGGTAGGAATTGAACTTGTCATTGGACATTTTTGGGGACAGCATGTTCATGTAGCGTTGGGAGGCATTTTTCCCGTTCCAGCACGTCGCATGGACGCATCCAAGAGGGTCTCGCTTGGAGGCTGTAGGGGCAGGCGCGGCAGCCGGACCGCAGGAGATGACATTGGTGCGCCGCTTCCCATCGGCGGAGCAGATGCAGAAGTAAAACGTTTTACACGCCCTAAATGCGTCGGCGTCCCAGCCATTGTAGCCAATGTTGATATTCTTGAAGTCTCTCGTAGTCCTGGACGTCGAAATCCAGTCGAATTTCCCGCCGCGGCCGTCTTCGAGAAACAGGCATGCGATGGTGTGATCCTTATCATCCCTGGAATTGGCGCCAAGATTCTCGCAGCCGCCTTTGACCCACTTGTAGGACATTCCGCTAGACGTGATTTTGAGGGAGTCGATTTGCGCGTCGGAGACCTCCTTGGCCTTGGATCCGTTGAATCCGCCCCAGCACCAATTGAGAGAGAGAGCAGGGGTAGAGGCAGCAGGTGCTGGCACAGGGGTGGCCTCGTCGGAAGGGGCAGGTGCATCATCTTTGGCAATGGCCTTTTCGATGGCCTCATTGGCCTTGTCAGCGATGGTGTCAACACCAATCTTTTCAACGGCCTTAACGGCGGCATCGACAAGCCGGGAAATGGTGTCGGCCGGA
>JAFTAH010000047.1 GCA_017458625.1 Kiritimatiellia bacterium
ATGCGGACTGCATCCACCTCACCGAGGTTCGGGCAGGCGGAGAGCTCGACATAGCGCCGCTCCCAGGTGCCGACGGGCGGCGTGTAGGAGAGCCACTCGGCCGATGAGCCGCCCTTTTCCCCGCGCACAAGCATGAAATTGGCGGCGCCGAAGTTGTTCTCGATCTTGTCCTGCGCGGATTTCACCTCGAACGAGGCGCGTGTCGCGCCATCGAGGGCTCCGGGAGAAAGTGCCAGCACGGGGTAGAACCACCGACCGACGCCGGACGTCTTCCACTCAACCTCAAAGCGGATCGCCTGCTCGGCCTCGTCCCATGCCACGGAGTAGGTGTTGGCGGAGTCGTTGCGGGTCCACTTGGCAGGGTCGCTCCAGTCGATCGGCTCGCTCTCGCACGATTCGAGAAACGCCTTCTCGAAAATCACCGGCATGGAGAGGCGTGATGCTTCGCGGCCGTTGAACAGCCCGCGAAGCACGAGCGTCGTTGTCGCGGAGACCGCTGCGCCCGAAACCACTGGGCGCAGCACACAGTCGAACTCGGCGGAGCCGAAAGGCGGAAGGACGATGGGCTCGGCCGACAGACCTTCGAGGAATGCGCCGGCGGCCTCGACGATGCCGGTCTGCGCCGCATCGGAGAAGTTCCAGGCCTGGACGCGGAGATGGGGCTCATCGCCCTTGGCCACCGCAAGCGTCTTGTTGTTGGAAATCTCGAAGTCGCCGGGATCGAGGATCACACGGAAGATGACGGCGGGGGCGTACTCCGCGAACTCCGCGTGAGAGACTCCCCCCTGCCGCTCCGCGGCATCCCCCCTCACGGAGGGGGGCAGCGAGGCGGTCTCCGCGTGCAGGCCATGCACACCCGCGACATACGCGGGAAACCGCGTGGCGGGCAGGTGGAGGGCTCCATCCTCTCCGCGTGTGATGGTGGAGACACTGCCGCAAAGATCGACGAGGCGCAGCGGTTCGGACGTCGGCGTGGCCGGATGGAGGGACCATTCGCGCGCAAGGTCTGGCTCCGGGCGGACGACGGTGGTGTTGTCGTCGGTGGCGGTGTCGATCGGGGACACGGACCAGAAGGCGACGGTCTGCGAGCCGTCGGCGTGTTCGTAGAGGTAGGCGCGGATTCCGGGGGGCGTCTCCATCGCGCCCAGGAGGCGGGCGTCGCCGACTTCGCGCGCGACGGTGGCGAGGGCTGCGTATGCGGGCTTCGCGGTGCCGTCGCGCCGGATGAGCCCCCAGTCCTTGCCGCCGCCGCGCTCGTTGTATGCCGCGAGAACGAAGGCGAACTCCCGCTCCACGCCCTCCATCTGCATGGCAATCGCGGATTTTGGAAAGAACTCCGCAACCACCAGCTCCTGTTCGGGGGAGTGGGCCTTCATCCCCTTGCGGACGCTGTCGTTCGTCGCCGGACCCTCGAAGTTGGTACCTATTTCCGTGATCCAGATCGGCTTGTCCCCGGCTCCGACACGCCCCAGCGCCTCGCGAATCGTGCGCACGAAGGCGGGGTAGTGCGACGGTGATTGGTACGTGTGGTAGTTGAAGGCGTCGAAGTAGGGCGCGGCGTCGTTTTCGAGGAACAATTTGACAAACAGGCCATTTGGCGCGGTGCAGAACCCGGCGCAGAGGACGGGTGTCTGCGGCCGCCCCGCCCTGAAGCCGAGGCTGGCGGCCTTGAACGCGGAGGCATAGTCCCAGGCCGGTGCCAGAAGGAAGCCGATGTCGGGCTCGTTGAAGAACTCCCAGTCCGCGATGGTGTCGCCGAATGCGGCGGCGATGTCGCGGCAGGAGCGGTAGAGGACGCCGAGGTCGGTGGGAAGTGTCCTCGGGCTGTTGTCGCAGGCCCAGCCGGGCGTTCCGTAGAAGAGCCCGGAGACGCCGATGCCGCGGTCGCGGAAGAGCGCCGCGTTCGCGGCAAGTTTCACACAGTCGGGTGCGGCGTCCGGGTTCGGCTGCATTCGCGCCCAGTTGTGGCGGCCCCGCACATGCGTGAAGCCGGCGAGGGCCGCCAGGTCGGCGACGGTGCGGATGGCGTCGCCGTCGTTCCAGGGGCAGTCCTGTTGCCGGAAGAGCTCGTCGATGGCGCAGTCGGCGCCGAAGAACGAGCCGCGTGGCGGCTCGTTCGGCAAGGAACGGGGGGCCATGCCCCCCGCGCCCCCCGTGGATGCGCCCTCAGCGCCCCCCGTGGATGCGCCCCCCCCCGTGGATGCGCCCTCAGCGCCCTTCGTGGATGCGCCCTCAGCGCCCCCCGTGGATGCGCCCTCAGCGCCCTTCGTGGATGCGCCCTCAGCGCCCCCCGTGGATGCGCCCCTCGCCTTCCCCGAAAGCCGTGGCGCCACCACGGCCAGCGTGGCGAGGCTTGCTGTTGTACGCTTGCTGTCTTCCACCATCCGATAGTAGCCGGTCGGGAGCGGCGGCAGCTCTGCCTGTCCCGCCTCGTCGAATGCACCGGCGACGCCGGTGTCACGGCTGCGCCAGTCCACGAGCCGCCATGCGGCGCCTGGCTCGCCTCCGCTTGCGGAGACACGTGTGCCCTCCACGGCGACATGGCCGGGGGCGTCAAAAAGGACGGCCGCATGCGCTGAATCGGAGACGATAAAGGCCGCCGCAACCAGTGGAGAGAGACGGAAAGAGGCGAAGAACGGTTTCATGATGCCAATACCCACGGATTCTCGACAAATATGCGTCCTGTGCGGCATCGCACAGGACGCGATAGCGCGAAGACTACCGCACGATGATCGTGAAGGGCGAGGTGTAGCGGAGCTGGACCAGCCCGTTCGCCGTGTCGTACTTGACGTGCCAGGATTCGGGAAGGCCCGCCACGGAGGCGAACGGTGTGGTGAGGATCGCGCCGGTGCCAAGGCGTGCGATGGTGTAGGTGTAGTCCTTGTTGAGCTTCGTGCCGTCGTTCACATGGAGCGCCATCTTGCTGAGGTCGAGATCGGCTGGATAGCTGAGGCAGTCGCTGTTGCCCTGTGCATCAACGTCGATCTCGAGCGCCGTGCCGTCCGCGATGTTGATCGCGCCGCCGGAGATGGTCAGCGTGCCGAGCGCGTCCTCGCCCATGCCGGGGGCGATGGCGGAGGTGACGGTGAGTTGCGATCCGGGTCTATTGAGTTCGCCGAATGTGCCGCTGCCCTCAATGCGGGCAAGGGTCTGGGCGTAGGTGTTCATGTAGAACGCCGCCCCGGCGGCAACGCGGGCAGTGCCGGTCGCCGGGATTACGCCAGAGTTGCCCAAGCGGAACCCGCCCTGCATGATGGTGAGCGGTCCGTTGAAGGTGTTCCCTGTGTTGAAGAGGGCGAAGGTGGAGCTGCCCCATTTGGTAACGCCGCCGTCGCTGGCCGCGCCGCTGATGAGGGCGGGGCGGAAATAGCAAATCACGTCGTTCGACACCACGAATCCGCCCTCCTTGACGTTCCACGTTATTCCGTTCACCGTGTTGTTGAGACTGTGGTCGCCATCGGTGCCGACAGGGCAGCTGTGCGAGGCGGCGGTGTTGGCCCATTCGAGTGTGCCGCCATTGCAGTTCACAGTTGCCTTATGACCGGAATGGACCCTATGGATGTAGATATCCCCAGTCGCTCGAATGACGCCGCCGGTTTCGAGGTTGAGGACGGACTTCGAGGCATCGGTATCGGTCCCTGCGGCGCCCGACATGCGGATCGAGCCGACATTCAGGCGGCCTCCATTCTTGACGGTCGTGGTCGCTGCGGCGGAGTAGGCGTGGAGAAGCTCCCTTTCCTGCAAATCGACAAGACCGCCGGAGATGGTCAGCGGCCCGCTCATCGTGGCGTACATACCGCTTCCCGTCGTTCTGACTTCGCCGCCAGACACCGTCAGCGAGCCGCCGTTCTTGATATGGAGTGGCGACTTGTCGTTGTCGCCGGATCCGGTAGAACCCTGTAGAAGCGTCGTGCCGCTCGCGATGGTTGTCGGAACGCCCACGCGGAGGCGGCTGAGACGGTTTGTGCGGTCGGCGCCGGGGTCGAGGGTGACAGGGCCGGGGGACGAGCTAGAGTATGCCACGGTGTAGAGGTGCCCGTGTTCGGGGTTTTCGCAAGAAATCGCGCCCTTGACGGTCAACCGGGAGCTAGAGTTGTATCCACTCAATTGGGCCGTTACGCCGTTGCCGATGCGGATGTTGCGGTTGGCGCTGAGCGTCACGTTGCCGTGGGAGACGAGCTTCGAGGAGACGGTATTGGACGGGCACTCAAAGAAGATGTTGTCTTCCGGTGAAGCCGGTGTTTGTCCCAGGGTCTGGTTCGACTCGACGCCTACTGCCCCGCCAGTTCCGGCGATATGGAGGCCGCCACGAAATGTATTGGCGTAGTTTTGAAGGAAGAGATAGCCGGTGAGGCTGTCCGTGATGAGGCCGCCGTCTGTCGGCAGGTCGGTGTCGGTGCCAATCGGGTAGGGAAGGTAAGTCCAGCTATTGGCGGCACGCTCCGCGATGTGCATTCCGCCAGCGCCGAGGATGAGCTTTGGGCTTTTAAGTTCGACTTTTGTGGTGGACGAATGCGTGTGGAGCAGGGTGCCGCCGTTGAAGTAGATCGTGGGATGGTTGCTGTTGTTCAAGTTGCTTTTATTGAACGTGGCCCTGAACGTGCCGCCCGTGAGGACCATCAACTTGCCGGCGTAGTCCCCGCTGAAGGGCGAGAACCAGGCGTCGAGGTAGCCGCCGTCGCCGACGGTGAACGTCCCGTTTCCGCCTTTCATGCGGAAGCCCCCGTCCGAAGTGGTGGCGGTGCAGTTCAGGCGGTTGTGGATGGTGAGGTTTCCGCCATCCGTGTCGACGACGTTGACCGTGACCGGACCGCCGGAAAGCGTGTGGTCGCCGCCGTAGATGTCAAGCTCCATGCCTTGGACGCCGTCGGCCGCGACCGTTATGTCCTTCGCGCCTTGCGCGTCGAAGCTCGGATTGGAGGAAGACGCATTGTTCACCCACGCCTTCCGGGCCGAGGTGGATGCGTCGGA
>JAFTAH010000048.1 GCA_017458625.1 Kiritimatiellia bacterium
CCCAGCCCGACGTCGAGTCGCAACCCCAACCCGCACCCGCCGCCGACCCGGCCCCCGCCCCCGAACCCGCGCCCGCCCCCCCCGCCCTTGCCGAAGCGATTGCCGCCACCGAAGCCGCCCCCGCCCCGGCCCCCGCCGCCGCCGCCATCGTGGATGTCCGCGGCCTCGCCTCCTTCCTCCGCAAGGTCTGCCCTCCCGACACGCTGGACGCCATCCAGACCGACTACGCCACCTCTCCCAACACCCTCCCCCAGGCCCTCCTCGCCGCCGCCTTCCCCCACGACCCCGACGCCCGCCTCGTCGTCCTCCACGACCCCGGTCCCTCCGCCTACGCCGCCGCCGCCCTCCGCCTCGCCTTCCATGACGACGACGCCCCCGACGCCTTCCTCGCGGCCCTCGTCGACGCCGGTTTCAAGACCCTCCCTCCGCCCGCCGACGCCGCCGACCTCCCCACCCTCGTCACCCTCGAATCCCCCGGCCCCATCCCCGACACGACCCTCTACCTCCTCCGCCTCGACAACGCCCTCTACCTCGACAACGACCTCGCCTGCCTCCGCCGCGGCCTCGAGCTCGCCCCGACCCTCCCCACCATCCTGCCCGCCGAAGGCGACGCCGTCGTCCAGCTCCTTCCCCCGGCCGTCCACCTGTTCCTGGCCAACACCCCGGCCGGTGCCCTGCTGCCCCCTTCCATCTGCGACGCCCTCGCTCGCCAGTTCGCCGCCTACACCGTCGGCCTCCACCTCGAAGGCGACCTCCTCCGCCTCCAGGCCCACCTCGAGCCCGTCCCCGCCGGCCGCCTCCAGGCCTACCTCGCCAGCTCCCGCCCCGCCTCCGCTGAAGCCCCCTGCGTCCTCCTCCCCGACGCCCTGGCCACCCTCGTCGACGGTGCCTCCGACCCCGTCCTCGAAGCCGCCCTCGGGGCTGCCGTCACCAACCTGCTGGCCTCCGTGCCGGCCTTCGCCGACAGCCTGGCGACGTCCGACGCCGCCTCCCCCCTCCCCGCCCTGGAGGAAGCCATGCGCGGCCAGTCCAGCTCCTTCGCCCTCTTCCCGCCCGCCTCTGCCGCCGCCGACGACTCCCGTGACGCCCCTCCCTTCCGCCTCCCCTCCTTCCTCGACTACAACGGCCTGAACCCCGACGCCCCCGACGCCTACCCCGAGCTCCTCGCCTTCCTCGACGCCCACCCCCGCATCTTCCACCCCGCCCCCGACGCCCCTCTCGCCGCCCACCGCAACCTCGCCATCTCCACCTACGTCCTCGACCTCCCCGCCCTCCTCGAAACCCTCTTCTCCATCGCCCCGGGCCCCCGCACCCTCCGCGACGTCGCCACCTCCCCCCGCGACCTCGTCTACTCCCTCGCCGCCCCCATCACCATCCGCCTCGCCCGCCTCCCCGCCGGATTCCTCGTCGGCTCCGTCGACCCCGACCGCTTCACCGCCGCCCTCGACGCCGCCCTCGACGCCACCGCCCCTCTCCCCGACCAGACCCCCGCCTTCCTCGCCGCCTTCCCCTATCCCGACGCCCCCGCCATCGCCACCTTCCACTGCGACTTCACCGCCCTCCTCGCCAGCTGCATGCCCCACGCCGCCCGCCGCCTCGCGGACGCCGTCCAAGAGTACGACCAAGACGGCGAGCCCTTCGCCACCTCCCCCTGCATCGCCCCCGACGCCGGCCCCGCCGACGCCCCCGCCGCCATCGACGTCTTCGCCTACCTGACCCCGCAAAACACCCTCGTCCTCCGCGAAGCCCTCCACCTCCGCCCCTTCCTCGTCCTCTTATCTCTTCCTTCCTTCAACACCTACTACGAACCCGAACCCGAAGACCGTCAGGAGAATACGCCCAGCTCCAGCCTCTCACCCGTCGACTAACCCCCCGTTTCCACCGCCCCCAACCCCCGAAAGGACCACCCCATGAAACATACTTCCATTCTCTGGAAAAACGCCGGAAACATGTTTCCATTCCATGGAAAACCCCGTGAAACACGTTTCCATTCCATGGAAAACCCCATGAAACACGCTTCCATTCCAGGCAAGACCGCCCTCCTCCTCGCCCTCCGCCTCCTCTCCCTCCTCCTCCTCGCCCTGCCCGCTGCCGCCGTCGAAGTCGACGCCTCCGGCGCCGTCCCCGGCCGCTGGACCCACGACTACCCCGCCGCCGCCGCCCTCTCCCGCGACCAAAACCTCCCGCTCCTCCTCAACTTCACCGGCTCCGACTGGTGCATCTGGTGCAAGCGCATGGACGCCTCCGTCTTCTCCACCCCGCTCTGGAAGGCCTACGCCACCAACTTCGCCCTCGCCTTCGTCGACTTCCCCTCAGACGAATCCGCCCTGCCCCCCGGCGCCGCCGAGCGCAACCGCCAGCTCCAGCAGGTCCACCGCGTCCGCGGCTACCCCACCTTTGTCCTCATCGCCCCCTCCGGCACCCCGCTCCTTCAGACCTCCACCGACCTCGACCCCGAATCCTTCATCGCCACCCTCAACGATGCCCTGGGCCCCGACGTCCCCGCCATCCCCGACCCCGACGCCCTCGCCGCCCTCCAAGCCGCCGCTTCCGAGGCGACCGCAGCCGAAGAAGCTCCTGCCGCCCCCGCCGCCGCCCCCGCCGCCCCTGCCGATGACGACCCCTTCGCCCTCCCCGACGACCTCGAAACTCTCCCCTTTCCCTTTCCCGAACACCTCTCCGCAGTCCTTGACGTCCGCAGCCTCAAGACCCTCCAGGACAAATACGTCGGCACCCTCGACGACCTGCCCTTCTTGTTTGACGTCCTCCCCGCCCCCGTCCTCGCCGCCGCCCGCGACCTAGATCCCGCCGCCCGCCTCATCTTCTTCTTCTCCGACTCCCCCTATGCCCCCTACGCCTACTCCATCCGCCTCGCCTTCAACACCCCCGACGCCATCCCGACCGTCCTCTCCGCCCTCTCCGACGCCGGATTCTCCTCCGTCCCCGCCGCCGACCTCCCCTCCGACCTTCCCCCCGACCTCCGCGACGTCATCGCCCTCCGCAACCCCGCTCCCCAAAGCCCTGACGCTGACGACGAAATCCTTTATCTCCTCCGCGTCGACAACGCCCTCTACATCGACACCGACCCCGTCTGCATCGCCAAGGCCCTCGACGCCTCCGCCACCCTCCCCCCCATCCTCCCCGCCGAAGGCGAGATTGTCCTCCGCCTCTGCGGCCCCATCCCCTTCCCCTTCCTCCCCACCTCCTACCAGAAAGCCTTCTTCCGCAATATCGGCGCCCTGACCTTCGGCTTCCACCTCTCCGGCGACCTCCTCCGCATCCACCAATCCAGCGAATTCGTCCCCGGCTCCCGCGTCAAGGCCTACGCCGAGACCCTCCGCCCCCCCGCCCCCGAAACCTCCTGCGTCTACCTCCCCGACGCCCTCCTCACCTGCTCCGTCGGCGCCGCCGATGCCGCCGCCGATACTGCCCTCTCCGAAGCCCTTGGCCGCTTCCTCTCCTCCCCCGCCTCCCCCCTCTCCGCCTACACCGCCGGACAGTCTGGCTCCTTCGCCCTCTACCCCCCCGATGCCCCCCTCTCCGCCTCCGCCATCGCCGCCTCCCGCCCCGCCATGGCCGCCCCCGTATTCCTCGTCTACTCCTCTCTCGCCGACCCCGCCGCCACCGCCGCCGACCTCCAAACCTTCCTCGCCGACCACGCCGACCGCATTGTCCCGCTCCCCCTCCTCGACCGCACCCACCGCAACATCGCCATCCGCTCCTTCCACGTCCCCCTCGACGACTCTCCCTTCCTCCCCCTCGCCTTCCCCTCCCTCACCCTCTCCTACGCCATCCTCCCCTCCGGCATCCTCTTCGGCGCCGCCTCCCGCCAGCGCTTCGACGCCGCCATCGACGCCGCCCTCGACGCCACCATCCCGCCCCCCGACGACCTCCCCGCCTTCCGCGCCGCCTTCCCCTACCCCGATGCCCCCGCCATCACCGCCTTCCACGCCGACTACTCCGCCATCCTCGAAGCCTACCTCCCCGGATACGCCGAAGCCCTCGCCAAAACTGCCGAATCCCTCCGCCAAGCGGTCGACGAAGACGATTTGCCTTTCTTGAAGCCCGACGCCGGCACCTACGACGCCCCCGCCGTCCTCGACCTCTTCATCTACCTCGCCCCCGACCACAACCCCGCCCTCCGCGCCGCCCTCCACATCCAGCCCTTCCTCCGTGCCTTCGCCGCTCTTGTCGAAACTCGTCATGGCACCCCCTCCGACGACACGACCTCCGGCTCCGACGCCCCCATCCTCCCCTCCACCCTCGTCCAGACCAACTGGCACGGCTACGACGACGCCATCATCCTCTCCAACGAAAAACTCGCCGCCGTCGTCGTCCCCTCCCTCGGACGCCTCGTCTTCCTCGCCCCCTCCCTCGACGCCCCGAACTCCCTCCGCTTCGCCGCCGAACCCGGCGCCCCCATCCCCGAAGGCGAAGCCTTCTACAACGTCGGCGGCGACTGGCTCTGGCCCGTCCTCCAGTCCCGCTGGCCCTCCCTCCCCGGAGCCGACGGCGCCGACTGGCCCCCGCCCGCCATCCTCGCCGACGCCCCCTGGGACTGGACAATCATGGACACGGACACCACGCACGCCCTCATTCTCTCCCGCAACTACCCCGCCCCCCTCAACCTCCTCGTCCACCGCGTCTTCCGCCTCGTAGGCGACAACCTCCGCGTCGACCAGGCCCTCGTACGCACCGCCCCCTCCTCCATCCCCGTCACCCTCTGGCACGTCTCACAGGTCCCCTTCCCCGACGAAATCACCGCCGACGCCGCCAACTACCACCTCATGGCCGGACAGCTCCCCCCCTCCGCCGGCGACGCCCTAATCGCCGACGACTCCTGCACCTTCCACATCCCCCTCGCCGACGCCGACGAATTCAAGCTCGGCTTCACCGCTCCCGCCGAATCCCTCACCGCCCTCCGCGATGACCAGTCCTTCACCGTCGCCCAGGAATTCGAAGACGACTTCGCCGACACCGACGGCGCCCTCCAGCTCTACGTCAACCACGGCCTCGGCTACGCCGAACTCGAAACCCTCACCCCCGAATTCCTCCTCCCCCCCGGCGCCCCCCCCCTCCGCAACCACATCCTCTACACCCCCTAGCCCTCCCCCCCCCTTGGGGGACGCGGGGCCTCCCCCCGTCCTTTGCCCCCCCTCGCCCCTTCCGCCCTTCGCAATCCTCTCTCTGGCCGCAGGGCCGTCGTGCCCCGCCTCTATGCCAAGCCGGCGGCCTGGAGGCAGGCGAGGGCGCGGTCGAAGTTTTCGGCCTTGACGAAAAGGTAGTCGGTGTTGAAGGTGGAGACGGCAAAAAGGGCGATTTTCGCTTCCGCCAGCACCATCGCGTAGCGCGACAGGATGCCGATTAGTGAGAAGTCGAGCACGCCGGCGATGCGGAAGCCGCGCCAGCCGTCGTCCCGCGCCGTGACGTTCGCCGGCACGCAGTCGCTCGGGCAAACGAGCGAATTCTCGGCTTCGCTCTTGGCAGCAAAAACGTAGTTCCGCGACCAGTCCACCTGCGCGTAGTCCGCCACCTGGCAGATGGTGAACGACTCGTCCAACGTCTCAAGGTGCATGTCCGACTTCCATGCCCGTTTGGCAACCCAATACACGCCTCCGCGTCGGAGCGGCGGGAGGTGCATGCTGCCGAAGGGCTCGGCGGAATCAGTGCCCTACAGGGTCAGCGAGGGTGCGGAATAGGTGCGGCCAAGCAGCTCCTGGTTGAGGGCGTAGAGGCCCTTCGGGTCGGAACCGTAGAGCTCGAACTTCTTGATGAGGTCGTCGGCGTTCTTCTCCTCCTCGCCCTGCTCCTTGACGAACCAGTCGAGGAACTGCATCGTGCGGAAGTCGTCGTCCTTCTTGGCGGCCTTGTAGATGGCGTTGATGAGGCTGGTGACGTAGCGCTCGTGCTCGAGGCCGGCGTGGAGGGGGTCGGAAACCTTCTTGAAGACCTTGTCGGGCTTGGCGATGGCATCGAAGGTGACGCGGATGCCGTTGTTGAAGAGGTAGGTGCGCATGAGCATGGCGTGGTCGCGCTCCTCCTGCGCCTGGATGTCGTACCAGTTGGCGAAGCCGTCCAGGCCGATGTCTTGGTAGTAGTTGGCAAAATCGAGGTAGAGATAGGCGGAATACAGTTCCTTGTTGATCTGGTCGTTGATGAGTTCGGCGACTTTCTTGTCCATGGAAAACCTCCTGCGAGTATGAGTTGCGGCTGGGCGGCGACGCGGAAACCCCGCGCGTCCCCGACCTGCGGACATCATAGTCCGGCCCGAAGCCGGTGCAAGTCAAATTGGGCTTGCGGTCGGGGCGGCAGACGGGGAAGATAGAAGGGTTATGAGGTTTGCAAGCAAGACAGGCGTGGGGACTTGGCGGCGGCGGCGGATGGCGGCAGCGGCCCTGGTTGCCGTCGCGGCCGGATGGCTGCTGGTGGGCGGCGTGCGGGCGCAGGAGCCGGCCGCCCCCGGCAAGGTGCAGTTCGCCTTCGAGCAGGCGGACATCCGCCAGGTCACGCAGCTGGTCGGCCGGCTGACCGGCCGCTCGTTCGTGCTCCCCGAGGGCGTGACGGGCAAGGTCAGCATCCTCACGCCCGGCCCCGTCGACATCGACGAGGTGCTGGCCCTCTACGCCAACATGCTGGAGGCCAGCGGCTACACGATGGCGGAGCGCGGCGGTATCTGGCAGGTCATGCCGCTGCCCGGCGAGCCGGCCCTCCCCGTCGGCGGCGCGGCGGACGCGGACGCGGGCGACGGCGCCGGTCTCGTCACGGCGCTGATGACGCTGGAGCATGTCTCCGCGGCCGATGTCGAGAAGGTCCTGGCCCCCCTGGTGCGTGGCGCCGGCGCCGGCGCGGTGGCGGTGTTCCCCTCGGGCAACCGCCTCGTGGTGACGGATACGGCCCGCAACGTCTCGCGCCTCAGGCAGCTGGTGGCGGAGCTGGACGTCCCGGGCGCCGCCCAGTGCGTGGAGCTGGTCTGCATCGAGCATGCCTCCCCCGAGGAAATCGCCACGCAGCTCCGCGAGGTCTATACGGCCTCCGCGACCGCCGCCAACAAGGTCCATGCCCACATGCAGGCCGTCGCGGGCGGGGCGGGCTCGCTGCCGGTGGACTTCGCCGCGGTGCCGGTCCCGCAGGCCAGCAGCCTGATCCTCGTCGGCCTGCCCCTCCAGGTCGCCGACGCCAAGAAGATGATTGCCATGATGGACGTCGAAAGCCCCTACGGCTTTGGCCGCCTCAACGCCATCTTCCTGAAGTATCTTTCCGCCGAGGAGGCCGCCAAGAGCCTCAACGGCCTCCTGGGCAAGGGGGCCGCCGAAGGCGGCGAGGCCGGCGCCGCCCGCCGCGCCATCGCCATCGAGCCCAATGTCGCGAACAATGCCCTCCTGGTCGACGCCAGCCCCCAGGACTTCGCCTATGTCCGCGCCCTCGTCGAGAAGCTGGACATCGTCCCCCAGCAGGTGCTCGTCGAGGTCCTGATCGCGGAGATGAACCTCGACGACAGCTCCTCCCTCGGCATCGAGTGGTTCGGCCTCGACGCCCCGGAGGGCGAAGGCACCGGCGGCCTCGGACGGACCATGTTCGGCGATACCGACGGCATGATGGCCCTCCAGAAGGACGGCACCTTCTCCGCCGGCCTCTCCCTGGCCCTCATCAGCGGCACCTTCAAGGGCCCCGACGGCAAGACCTACCACCAGCTCCCTGTCTACCTCCGCGCCCTCGCCGCCACCACCGACCTGAAAATCCTCTCCAACATCCCCCTCTGGGCCCAGAACAACCTCGAGGCCAGCGTCTCCGTCGTCGAGAACATCCCCATCCTCAGCTCCAGCGTCGAAGGTTCGGGCAGCGACCGCGACTTCATCCAGAACATCGAACGCCAGGACGTCGGCATCAAGATGACCCTCACCCCCCACGTCAACCCCGACCACGAAATCCAAATCGACCTCAACCCGTCCATCGAGGCAGTCGTCGACAACGGGGCCGAAAACTACACCCCGACCATCTCCAAGCGCGAGGTCAAGACCACCGTGACCGTCCCCGACCGCGCCACCGTCGTCCTCTCCGGCCTCATCCGCGAAGACGAGGCCACCATCGTCAGCAAGGTCCCTCTCCTAGGCGACATCCCGCTGCTGGGCTGGCTCTTCCGCTCCACCTCCAAGACGAAAAAGCGCACCAATCTGCTGATCTTCGTGACCCCGACCATCGTCACCGACCACGACATGGCCGAGAAAGAACGCGCCCGGCTCGAGCGCGCCGCCTCCCTCGACGGCGTCAAGACCTTGGTCGATACCCCTTCCCCCGCCGCCGAAAAGGCCCGCGAGGAGGCCCGCAGGAAACGCGCCCGGAATGCCCAGGATTGACGCGCGAGCATGACGCATGAGCAAGGTGGCCAACAGCGGTTTCCCCTTTGTCGAGCGCATCGACGAGGCCTTCCTCGACCCCGCGCTGGTCGCCCGCGTGCCCGTCGAATGGGCCCGTAGCCGGCAGGTGATCCCGTTCCGCCTGGCCGATGGCCGGCTGGGCATCGCCGGGAGCCCGGAGACTGCCTTGCAGGCCTATGAGGATCTCTCCGCCCTCCTGGAGACGGAGGCGGAGTGGTTCGTCACGCCCCCGGAAGCCTTGCGCGCGGCCATCGACGCCTGCTATTTCAAGCGCTCGGGCATGGACGAGTCCTCCGCGCCCGACGGCTTGGCGGCGGAGGTTCCTCCGCCCCTCCCTTCGGCGATTGCCGCCGCGCCGGCGTCCGACGACCTGCTCAGCGCCTCCGCCGACGCCCCCGTCGCCCGCTACGTCAATGCCGTTCTCCTCGAAGCCGTCCGCCAGGGGGCCTCGGACATCCATTTCGAGCCTTTCGCCGACCACATGGCCGTTCGCTACCGCATCGACGGCCTGCTCTACGCCCAGCGGTCCCCCCCTCGTGCCCTCGAGGAGGCCATCGCCGCCCGGCTCAAGGTCATGGCCCGCCTCGACCTCGCCGAAAAGCGCCTTGCCCAGGATGGCGTGGCGCGGTTGCGGGTCGGCGCATCCGAACTGGACGTCCGCGTCAGCACCGTGCCCGTGGCGGAGGGGGAGCGCATCGTGCTGCGGCTGCTCCACCGCGAGTCTACGCGCTACTCCCTTCACCAGCTGGGCATGGCCCCGGCCGTGCACGATGCCTTCCGCGCCGTGCTGCGCTCGCCCCACGGCATCGTGCTCGTGACCGGGCCAACGGGCAGCGGCAAGACCACCACCCTCTATGCGGCCCTGCGCGAACTCGACACCGCCCACCTCAACGTCCTGACCATCGAGGACCCCATCGAATACCAGCTCGACGGCATCGGCCAGATCCAGGTGCATCCGCAGATCGGTCTCACGTTCGCCGAAGGCCTCCGGCACATCCTGCGCCAGGACCCCGACGTGGTGCTGGTCGGCGAAACCCGCGACCTGGAGACCGCTGAAATCGTCACCCGCGCCTCCCTGACAGGCCATCTCGTCTTCACGACCCTCCATACCAACGACGCGGTGGGGGCCGTCTCGCGACTGACCGACATGGGCGTGCCGCCGTATCTGCTCGCGGCGGCGGCGCGCGCGGTGCTGGCCCAGCGGCTCGTCCGGCGGCTTTGCCCGCATTGCCGGCGGGCGGCTAGGCTGGTCCCGGACGATGCGGCCCTGCTCGGCATCCCCGCCCAGGCGGGTACTCCCATCCACGAACCCAACCCTGACGGCTGCCCCGAATGCCTGGGCGGCTACAAGGGCCGAACCGGCATCCACGAGCTCCTGACGGTCACCCCGCCCATCGCCGAGGCCATCCGGCAGGCGCGCCCCGCCGCCGCCATCCTGGAGCTGGCTGCCGCCGCCGGCTACCGCCCCATGCTCGCGGACGGCGTGGACAAGCTCCTCGACGGCACCACCTCCGTCGCCGAACTCCTCCGCGCCACCGGCGGCATTTCCGCCTGACCCTCTGCCGCGCCTCTTCTTGCCTTTCCCTGACGCCTCTTCTTCTTGAGCGCTGCGGCCCGGCCTTGTCCCCCTTGCTTTCCCCCACCATTGTCCTTGCCTCTCCCCGGGGCGCTGGCTCCCCCCCCCCTTGCCTCCCTTCCCCCCCCTGGCTCCCCCCCTCCTTGCCTCTCTACCGCCCCCTTGCCTCCCTTCCCTCCCTCCCTTTCGTCCCCTTCTCCCCATTTTCTCCCCGTCCCCAATCCACTGAGTCCGTTTCGACATTTTATTCCATTTCTTCTTGATTCCAGCTCCCCTGTCGGCCACACTCACCCCCATCGAAAGGAACACCTCTCCATGCGCCGATGCCCCTTCTCTCCGCCCCGCCACCATGCCGCCGCCCGCGCCGCCGCCCGCGCCTTGGCCGAATCCTCCTTCCTGCACGAACATTACGCCAGCGGGGGACTCGCCCTGGCCGCGGACGTCTCGTGGTTCCTCGCCCGCCTCGTCATTCGCGCGGGACTCCACGCCATCCAGCGCCACATCGACCGGGTCAATCGGCGCCAGATGGACCGGGAAATGGCAGGCAAGGGCCTTCCCTCGCCCTCCGAGCTGGAGGCCGCCTGGACGCGCCACCCGGGGCGCAAGCGCACCTTGACCGAGGCCCTCCGCCTCGGCGGGTTGCTGCTCCTCGTCACGTCCGCCCTGGATTCCTCCCCCATTCTCAACGACCAAGGCCGCATGGTGGGCCGGCGCGGCGGCCTCAAGGCCTGGCTGGCGGAATACTGCCCCTCCATCAACTACACCACGGCCTGCCGCTACCGCAAGCTTGCCAGCCTGCTGCTGCAGCTGCTCGAGATCGAGGGCGACAACGCCGGCGCGGCCATCGACTTCGTGCTTCCGGACGGCCCCCGGGTGCGCGGCCCCGACGCGCCGGAGATCCGTCGCACCCGCGACTACGTAAGTGCCCTGCTCGACTTCCATCCCAGCCAGCGCGGCCTCCGGGGTGTCCTCCGCAACGAACTCCGCAAGGCCGGCAAGATGGCCTAAGCCAAAAGCGTTAAAACCGCTAAAATTCTATGATTTTCACGAAATATCACAATATTTAGGAACACGCTTGCCGCTTCCCTCTGGCACCCATCAGGCTGGCAGGGTGAAACGGTGAGTGGGCGAGGGCGCTTGACCCTCCGAGGGCAGGCAGGTATGCTCCGGGGCGGACGGGACAGCAGCGGCGATGACAACTTTCCATTACAAAGGCTTTGATGCGCAGGGGCGGCGCGCGGCGGGGCTGGTCGAGGCGCAGGATGCCAAGGAGGCGCGGGCACGGCTGGCGGGGCGGTCCATCGCGTGCGAGAGTCTTGCGCCGGCCGCCGTCCGGGCGGGGGGGCGGAAGGAAGGGGGGCTACGCTTTCCGCCAGCGGCGCGGGCCATGGTCTATCGCGAGCTAGGAGCGTTGCTGGCGAGCGGCGTGCCGCTGGTCCCGGCCCTCGACGTGCTGTTGCAGGCGCCCGCGCCCGATGGCGTCCTGCTGGCGCTGGCGGCGGCCCGGGACAACGTCCGGGACGGGAAATCCTTTTCCGCCGCCGTGGCTGCGTGGCCGGTCGAGCTGGCCTCGTTCGAGGTGCCGATCTTGCAGGCGGGCGAATCCACGGGCGGGATGCCCGATGCGCTGGCGCAGCTGGCGGCCTTTCTGGAGGAGATGGCGGCACTCCGCGAGAAGCTGCTGTCGGCGCTGCTCTATCCGGTGATCGTCGTGGTGCTGGCGAGCCTGCTGGGGGGCCTGGTGATGACCTTTTTACTGCCGCGGATGCAGGTCCTCTTCACGGAGACGGGCATGGCGATTCCGCTGTTCACCCGCATCCTTTTCACGGGCGGCCGCATCCTGGGCGCGGGGCTGTTGCTGTTGCTGGTGGCGGCGGGAATCGGCGTGCCGATGCTCCGGCGGCGGTGGCGCCGGTCGTCGACGGCGGCTGCCGCGGCGGATGCCCGTCTCTATCGGCTTCCCGTCGTTGGCCCGGCCCGGCAGGAGCTGGCGAGCCTGCGGTTCGTCCGGACGCTTTCGCTGCTGTTGCGGCGCGGCGTGGGGCTGCTGGAGGCGTTGCCGCTGGCGGCAGAGGCGTCGGGCTCGGCGCATCTCATCGCGGATGCCCGCCGCGAGACCGAGGCGCTGGCCCAGGGCAAGCCCCTGGCGGAGGTCATCCAGTCCATCCGCGCCCTGCACCCCAGCCTTGCCGCCTGGGTTCGCGCAGGACAGGGCGGCGGCGACCTCCCCGGACTGCTGGACAATGCGGCGTTGCGTCTGCGTCAGTCCTGGGACCACCGTTCGACCCGCGTGCTGACGCTGCTGGAGCTGGGGCTGACGCTGGTCGTGGGGATTCTGGTCGCCCTGGTGGCCTTGGCCGTGCTGCTGCCCATCTTGCAGATGAATGGCGGCATCGGGTAGGCGGGGGAGGGAAGGGGGAGGGGACGCGCAACGCTTTTTGCGCGGATGCGGAAAATGAGGGTTGCGCTTCCGTCCCGAAAGGTGTAGAGAGGGCGCGCCCGCAACAGCGCGGACGGAAGGCAGAGCAATCATGGAAGCGACAGCAATTCGGAAGTGGATGGACGAGCGCATCGCCCAGGACGAGATTGACCGCTATCTGCGGCCGGACGGGGCGGACTACGTCAACGATGCCGAAATTGCCGAGTTGCTCAAGCCGCAGCCGGCGCCCGAGGCGGGGCGGGTCCGGGAGATTCTCGCCAAGGCGGAATCGATTGTCGCACTGAGCCAGTCCGAGCTGGCGGAGCTGATGCGGGTGGAGGATTCGGAACTGTGGGAGGAGATGAAGGCGGTGGCGGGGCGCATCAAGCACAAGGTCTACGACAACCGCATCGTCACGTTCGCGCCGCTCTACCTGAGCAGCAAATGCGTCAACAACTGCGTCTACTGCGGGCTGCGTGCCAGCAACGGGGCGGTGGTGCGGCGGGTGCTGTCGCAGGCGGAAATCGAGGCCGAGGTGCGCGCGCTGGCCGGCCAGCTGGGGCATAAGCGGCTGGTGATGGTCTACGGCGAACACCCCGAGAGCGGCGTCGACTACATTGCCGAAAGCCTGGCCACGACGTATGCCGTGAAGGTGCCGACGCGGAGGGGCTTCGGGCAGATTCGGCGGGCCAACGTCAACGCGGCGCCGATGAAGATCGACGAGCTGAAGGTGCTACACCGCTGCGGCCTGGGCACCTTCCAGGTCTTCCAGGAGACCTACGACCGCCGCCAATACGCGCGCCTGCATCCCGCCAACACCATCAAGGGCAACTTCCGCTGGCGCATCTACTGCATGCACCGCGCCCAGGATGCCGGCATCGACGACAACGGCTGCGGCGTGCTCTACGGGCTGAGCGACTGGCATTTCGAGCTGCTGGCGCAGCAGGCGCACGTCCTGGAGATGGAACGCTATTGCGGCATCGGCCCGCACACCCTGTCGTTCCCGCGCCTCGAGCCGGCCGTCAACACGCCGTTCGTCGAGAATCCGCGCTGGAAGGTGAGCGACGACGACTTCGAGAAGATCGTGGTGCTCTCGCGGCTGGCCGTCCCCTACACCGGGCTCATCATTACCGCGCGCGAATCGCCGGCGATGCGGCGTCGCCTGCTGCCGCTGGGCGTCACGCAGATGGATGCCAGCAGCAACATTGGCGTGGGGGCCTATGCGGCGGAGGGCGGGCAGCAGGACCAGCGCAGCGAGCGCCAGCAGTTCGAGCTGGGCGACCCGCGCTCCCTCGACGAGGTGATTCGCGAGTGGGCGGAGGCCGGTTGCATCACGAGTTTCTGCACGGCAGGCTACCGTTGCGGCCGCACCGGCAAGTGCATCATGGACCTGCTCCGGACCGGGGCGGAAGGCAAGTTCTGCAAGCTCAACGCCATCCTGACGTTCAAGGAGTGGCTCGACGACTTCGCCTCGCCCGAGACGGCGGCCGTCGGCCAAGCCCTCATCGACCAGGAGCTGGCGCAGGTGGCGAAGCGGCAGCCGGTGGCCTATCCGCAGCTCAAGGCCTACTACGACCGCATCGCCGCTGGCGAGCGTGACCTCTACTTCTAGACGATAGATGCGGATGAGCGGAGGCAGGCATTCTGTCTCCCGAAACGATGCATAAGGCATGGAGGGACGGAATATGTTTTCCTTTCGCCGCTCCGGCGAGTATGATTTTCCCGTCATGTGCACCCTAAAGACAACCCGACCACCTCGTGCGCACGCCTCCCGCGCCACCCGCTCCCTTCTCGTGCTTGCGAGCCTGGTGGCGGTCGCTTGCTGGCTATTTCCTCTGACCGCCCTCGCCCAGCTTGGCAACCAGGCCGTCCGCGGCTTCACCCTTCCGGAATACGATGACGAAGGCCGCCTCAAGCAGGAGCTGTTCGGCGAAACCGCCACCTTCCTCGATGGCGGCCTCATGCAACTCTCCGGCCTCCGTATTGAGTTCTTCAACGAGGGCAATCTCGTTGCCCGCGTCTTCGCCCCCGAGTGTGCCCTCGACCAGGTTGGCAAGAAGGCCGCCTCCCGCTCTCATATCCGCATCGTCACCGACAAGGGCGTCCTGTCTGGCGACGGCTTCGCCTGGAACGGCCAGAACGAGCAGTTCCAGATCTTCCAGAACGTCCGCGTCGTGCTCGACGCCTCCGACCCCGACATCGCCAACCAGCTTGCGCCGCCCTCGTCCTCCACCCCTGCTGTCTCTGCTCCCCCGCCTTCCGCTCCCGAAGCCCCTTGAAAAGGTTGATCCAACATGAATAAGCGTATTGTTTTTGCCGCCGCTTCCGCCGCCTCCCTGCTCCTGCTCGCCCTGGCTCTGCCCGGCCCCGCGCGCGCCGGTGCGCTCGACGACAACGGCCACGCCCTCGAGGCTTCCGAACAGGCCACCATCGTCACCGCCGACAAGCTCACCTACGACTACATCCGCAGGTTTGCCAAGTTCGAAGGTAACGTCGTCGTCAACGATCCGCGCATGCAGCTCACCGCCGATGTCCTGACCATCCTCTTCAACGAGGACAGCAGCCCTCACACCCTCAAGGCGGAAGGCAAGGTGTTCATCACTCACGAGGACATCCAGGCCCGTGCCGACATGGCCACCTACGATGTCGCCACTGCCCGCATTACCCTCGTCGGCGGCCCACCGCAGGTGCTCAAGGAGCGCAACATCCTCGAGGGCGACGTCATCGTCTTCTGGCGCAACGAGCAACGCCTCGAATGCAAGCCCCACGCCCGCCTCGTTGTCTATCCCGACGACTTTGGCGATGCCAACTCCTACTTCCACGCGCCCCGCTAGCCTTTTCCCCCTTTGTCCGACATGTCTTCTCCCGCTCCTGCCGCTCCTCTTTCCCTGTCCTCCGCCGACCTCCGCAACGCCCTTGCCGTCGCTTCCGACGCCGTGCGCGCCGCCGGCGACCTCCTGCTGCGCCTCCGCCGCGCGCCCTTGGACGTCGTCGGCGACTTCGCCCACGACATCAAGCTCCAGGCCGACCGCGAGTCCGAGGCCCTCATCCTCTCCCGCCTCGCCGCCTTCGCCCCCGCCCTGCCCGTCCTGACCGAGGAAACTGGCGAGCACGGCATCGTCGACCCCGCCGCCCCCCTCTGGGTCGTCGATCCCCTCGATGGCACTTTCAACTACTCCAAGGGCATGCCGCAATGCTGCTCCTCCATCGGCCTTTGCATCGGCGGCGAACCCGTTTTGGGCGCCGTCTACAACTTTTTCACCGACGAGCTTTTCACGGGCCTCTGCCTGCCGTCCGCCGATGGCGGCGGCGCGTGGCTCAACGGCGTTCCCATTCACGCCTCGGCCGTGACGAATCCCCCCGCCGCCTCCCTTGCCACGGGTTTTCCCCACCACTTCGACCTCTCCAGCGCCTCCATGGCCACCTTTGTCCGCCGCGTCCAGTCCTTCAAGAAAATCCGCATGATTGGCTCCGCCGCGCTCATGGCCGCCTACGTTGGCACGGGGTGGTTTGACGCCTACGTCGAGTCCGACATCTGGCTCTGGGACATCGCCGGAGCCGCCGCCATCGCCCGGGCCGCCGGTGCCACCGTCCGCATTGGGCCGGGCTTCGCCGGAACCTGGGCCCGTACCATCGTCTGCGCCGCCACCCCCGCCCTCGCCGACGCCCTTGCCATTCCCGAAACCGTTCGTGCCCCTGCCCCCGGAGCCACCCCATGACCTCCTCCCCCAGCCCTAACGCCACTCCTTCCCCCCTCCAGTCCATCGCCCCGGTGCTGGCCAAGTGCCTCGACGGACTAGTCATCGCCGCCGGGCTCCTCTTCCTCTTCCTGTGCATGCTTCTGCCGCTGGTTGCCAAGGCGGCCTGGGGCGGTTCCGGCTCCCCCGGCGCAGGCCCCCAGCCCACCCGGGGCGTCAACATCGCCTTTTTCGTGACGATTTGGTGCCTGACCGCCCTCGCCACCGGCCTGGCCGCCTTCGCCGCCAAAAGCCGCCCCGCCCCCGCCCCCGATGCCCCGTCTCTCCCGTTCCCCCGCACCATCGTCATCCTCGGCGTCCTTCTGCTCCTCATCGCGTTCGCGTTTCTCAGCGGTAGCCTTCATTTCTAGTTGCCTCAACTTTTCAACCTTTCAACTCGCCTTCTCCCATGCCCTTCCGCACCTTTACCCTCGCCGAAGCCGCCGCCTACCTCCACCTCGAGCCGGATGCCTTGGAAGAGCTTGCCCGCCGCGGCGAAGTCCCCTGCGAACGCCAGGGCCGTCGCCTGACCTTCGTCCACAAGGACATCGACGAATGGGCCTCCCGCCGTCTCCTCGGCCTCCCCGACGCCCGCATTTCCGACTTCCACCGCCGCAGCTTCTCCGACGCCCTCGACTTCTCCCCCGACGCCGCCATTCTTCCCACCCTTACCCGTCCCGCCTGGATCTCCACCGCCCTTTCCTGTCGCTCCAAGCCCGGCCTCATCTCCGAGATGGCGACCTTGGCCGACGCCACCGAGCTCGTCTCCGACCCTGCCGACCTCCTAGCCTCCCTCGAAGAGCGCGAAAAGCTCTGCTCCACGGCCCTGCCTGGCGGTTTTGCCCTCCTGCACCCCCGCAACCACCAGCCCTACATGTTCCTGGACCCGTTCATCGTGGCGGCGCGCACCATCGGGCAAATCCACTTCGGCGCCCCTGACGGCCAGCCCACCGACATTTTCTTTCTCATCTGCTGCCCTGACGACCGACTCCACCTCCACGTCCTGGCGCGCCTCTGCATGATGGCCCACCACACCACACTTCTCGACGACCTCCGGGCCGCCGACACTCCCCGCGACTTCCATTCCGCCCTCCTCGCCTCCGAGGCCCAGGTCCTCCAGCAAACCCAGTCGTAACCCATCCGACAGCACTCGATTGCAATCGACAGCAAGCGCTTTTCCCCCTTCTCCCCTTTCCCGCGCTTCAACTTTTCAACCTTTCAACCTTTCAACTTTTCCACCTTTCAACTTTTCCACCCGCCCATTCCCGCCTAAGAGTTGTGCCATGACCGCCACCCCCGCCACCCCCTCCCACCGCACCGCCACTCTCCAGCGCAACACCCGCGAGACCCAGATTGCCATCACGCTCGACCTCGACGGCACCGGCGCCGCCGACATCTCCACAGGCGTGCCTTTCCTCGACCACATGCTTGAGCTTCTCGCCAAGCACTCCCTCATCGACATGACCATCCATGCCACCGGCGACCTGGCCGTCGACGACCACCACACCGTCGAAGACACCGGACTCGCCCTCGGCGACGCCCTCGCCCAAGCCCTCGGCGACCGCGCCGGCATCGAACGCTACGGCTTTTCCCTGCTGCCCATGGACGAAACCCTTGCCCGCGTCGCCATCGACCTCGGCGGACGCCCCTACCTCGTCCTGAACATGGCCACCCGCGCACGCTACATCAAGCGTTTCCAGCTTTCCCTCCTCCACGAATTCCTCCGCGCCTTCGCCACCCAAGGACGCCTCAACCTCCATGCCGCCCAGCTCTACGGCGCCGACCCCCACCACGCCTACGAAGCCATCTTCAAGGGACTCGCCCGCGCCCTCCGCGTCGCCGTCGCCCGCAACCCCCGCGTCCGCGGCATCCCCTCCTCCAAAGGAATGCTCTAAAACCGCTTGCCATCCAATGCACAAAATGAGCGAAAGCCCAAGCCCTGAAGCGCAGGGCGCACGCGAATGTGGAGCTTGTCCGCCGGACAAGCAACGAGCGGAGGCTTGCTGACGCGAAGGGAACCAAACCTGTTTCGCCCCAATCGACGACACCGACGAAACCGAAATAATCGAATCATCGAGCATTTGCCTCCATTCCTCCAGCTTTCAACCTTTCAACGTTTCAACCTCCCCTCCTCCTCCCCTCCCATGCTCTTCAACTCCCTCGCCTACTTCATTTTCCTTCCGCTGGTCCTCCTGCTCTACTACCCCTCTCCACGCCGCCTCCAGAACCTCATCCTTCTTGCCGCCAGCTACGTCTTCTATGGCTGGTGGGACTGGCGATTTTGCGGACTTCTCCTCGCCTCCACCCTGATTGCCTACGCCACCGGGCTGGCGATGCCCGCCGCCGCCCCGCCCCGCCGCCGCCGCGCCATGCTCGTCATCTCGCTGGTCGCCAACCTCGGCATCCTCGCCTTCTTCAAGTACTTCAACTTCTTCATCGGTTCCGCCGGCGACCTCCTGGCCGCCATCGGCTTCCGTCCCAATCTTCCCTCCCTGCGTGTCATCCTGCCCGTCGGCATCTCCTTCTATACCTTCCAGACCCTCTCCTACACCGTCGACGTCTACCGCCGCGAGATGCCCCCGACCCGCTCCCTCCTTGATTTTGCGCTCTACGTCTCCTTCTTCCCCCAGCTCGTCGCCGGACCCATCGAACGCGCCACCAACCTCCTCCACCAGTTCGCCGCGCCTCGTGTCCTCGACCGTGCCCACATCGCCGATGGCGCCTTCCTCATCCTGCTTGGGCTCTTCCGCAAGCTTGTCATCGCCGATGGCGCCGCCCCGCTCGTCGACGAAATCTTCGCCTCGGCCGCCACCGCCTCCCCCGCGACCCTCGCCCTCGGTTCCGCCCTCTTCGCCCTGCAAATCTACGGCGACTTTGCCGGCTACTCCGACATCGCCCGCGGCACCGCCTCCCTCATGGGCTTCGACCTCATGGTCAACTTCCGCCAGCCCTACCTCTCCCAATCCGTCAGCGAATTCTGGCGCCGCTGGCACATCTCCCTCTCCTCCTGGCTCCGCGACTACCTCTACATCCCCCTCGGCGGCAACCGCAAGGGGCTCCCCCGCACCTACCTCAACCTCTTCCTGACCATGCTCCTCGGCGGACTCTGGCACGGCGCCAGCTGGACTTTTGTCATCTGGGGCGCCCTCCACGGCGCCTACCTTGCCATCCACAAGGCGCTCCTCGCCGCCTTCCACCGCAAACCCGCCCGCCATCCCGCCTGGACCCGGACTTCCCTCCTCAAGGTCCTCGTCACCTTCGTCCTCGTCGCCTTCGCCTGGATCTTCTTCCGCGCACCCACCCTCGCCGCCGCCGCCACCTACGTCTCCGGACTCTTCGACTTCGCCTCCCCCCTCCGCGCTCCCCTCGCCACCGCGCTCCCCTACGCCGCCAAGTTCCTCTTCTTCCTCGCCCTCGCCCTGGGGCTCGACATTCCCAACTACGCCCTCGACACCCAGACCTCCCCCCTCCGCCTTCCCACCATCCCCCGCGCCCTCGTCTACGCCGCCTTGTTCCTCCTCCTTCTGCTCCTCCGCCCCCTCGACGACACCCCCTTCCTCTACTTCCAGTTCTGACTCATGCGCTCCCCCATGCCCCCGTTCACGCCCACTTCAACCACTGCAACGTCTGGAACCACTGCAACGATTCCAACGGCTGCCCCCCCGTCCCTCTGGCGCCTCCTCCTCCCCTCCCGCGCCCTTCTTCTCGCCCTCGTCCTCCTCCTTTTCGCCGAACTCGCCGTCCGCCTCCTCGTGCCCAACCTTGGCTGGTACGAAGGACTCTCCTCCTTTACCCAATGGGTCGATCGCCTCCGCTACGAACTCCGCACCCAGCGCCCCGACACCTGGTTCCTCGGCAATTCCGTCCTCGCCTACGGCGTCGACGTCGACCAATACGCCGCCGAGACCGGGCACACCGCCCTCGCCCTCCCCTTCGGCGGCGCCACCTTCCAAGGCGAGATCGCCATGCTCGAATACTTCCTCCGCCGCGCCCCCGTCGCCCCCTCCAACGTCATCTTCTGCCTCACCAAGGACGACTTCAACCCCAACGGCGAACGCGCCTTCACCTCGCGTAAATACCTCGAATTCGACACCTGGCGCGGACTCTCCTTCGACCGCGTGTTCAAGCTCGCCGGCTCCCGCAACACCATCATGAACACCCTCAAGTCCGCCATCCTCCGCCGCCCCACCGCTGCCGCCAAGAACCCCTCCGAGCCCTCCTTCCAAGGCGTCATCCCACCTGAAAAATACGACTTCATGGCGCGCCTCATGAAAGACTACGCCTTCGATCCTGCTCCCTTCGACCACCTCGCCGACCTCGCCCGGAAATACCACTTCTCCGTCCGCATCGTCCTCGTCCCTGTCGCCCGCGCCTACCTTGACTTCCACGATGCCGCCCGCCCCGACCTTCCTGCTGCCGACATTCACGCCGCCGCCTCTGCTGCCGCCGCCGCCCATTCCTTTGCCTTCTCCGACTTCTCCCGAGCCTTCCCCGATGACCTTCCTTCCTTCTCCGACCCCTACCACCTCACCGCCCTCGGCCGCTCCCGCCTGACCTCCCTTCTCGCTTCTGCTTGCCGCTTTTCCCTTCCTCGGGAGGAAGGGGCGTGGCATACTGAAGAAACAGTCAGTCGCCCAAAACGTCTAGTCCGCCAAGGTCGCGCCCCATGAATACGCCCGTCCCCAATCCCAGAATCCGCCGCTCCGTCGCGTCGCTGGAGGCGTATGTGCCCGGCGAGCAGCCCAAGGTGAAGGGGCTGATCAAGCTCAACACGAACGAGAACCCCTACCCGCCCAGCCCCCGCGTCGCCGAGGCCTTGCGCGACGTTGTCGCCGCTGACCTGCGGCTGTACCCCGACCCCACCTGCCTGGCCCTCCGGACGCGGCTGGGCGAACTCCACGGCGTCGATCCCGCCCAGATCTTTGTCGGCAACGGATCGGACGAGGTGCTCCGGCTCGCAACCCGTGCCTTCACCCAGGAACACGGCCAGGCCGCCATGTTCGACCCCTCCTATTCCCTCTACCCGGTCCTGTGCGCGGCCGAGGAAGTGCGCATGGCGAAGGTCCCTCTCGCCGACGACTTCTCCTGGCGCAACCCGCTCCCGGAACTGCCCCCGGACACCTCCCTCTTCTTCCTGACCAATCCCAATGCCCCCACCGGCGTCCTCTATCCGCGCCCCGCCATCGAGGCCTTCGCCGCCGCCTTCCCCGGCACGCTCCTCATCGACGAGGCCTACGCGGACTTCACCGACACCCCGTCCGACTATGCCGCCTTTGCCGCCGCCGCCCCGAACGTGCTGGACTGCCATACCTTCTCCAAGTCCTGGTCCCTGGCCGGCCTCCGCTGCGGCTATGCCATCGGCAGCCCCGACCTTGTGGGCGCCCTTTACCAGCTCAAGGACTCCTACAACCTCGACCGCGTGGCCCAGACCCTTGCCCTCGCCGCCCTGTCGGACGTGGACTGGATGCGCGCCAACGCCGCCAGGATTCGCACCACGCGGACTCGCGTCGCGGCGGAACTGCTCCGGCGTGGCTTCGCGGTGACGCCCTCCCAGAGCAACTTCCTCTTCGTGCGCCCCCCGGCCCCCGCCACCGCCGCCGGACTCTTCGCCCGCCTCCGCGAAAAGAACATCCTCGTTCGCCATTTCCCCGCCTCGCCCCGCACCGCCCCCTTCCTGCGCGTCTCCATCGGCACCGACGAGCAGATGGACCTGTTCCTCCAGGCCCTCGCTGAGGACTAACCCCATGCACGCCCCCGATTCGTCCCAGCTTCCTCCGCCCCCGATGGCCATCCCTCCTCCTCCGCCTGCCCAGGCGACCCTGCGAACCGTACGAATCTTCGACACGACCCTCCGCGATGGCGAACAATGCCCTGGCGCCACCCTCTTCCCCACCGAAAAGGTGCGCATCGCCCGCCAGCTCGACCGCCTGGGCGTGGACATCATCGAAGCCGGCTTCCCCTCCTCCTCCCAGGACGACCGCGAAGCCGTCCGCCGCATCGGCGAGGCCGTCGGCTGCCAGGTGGCCGCCCTCGCCCGCTGCGTCCCGGACGACATCCGCGCCGCCGCCGACAGTCTCTCCGGGCTGCCGGAGGAGCGCCGCGTCCTCCACGTCTTCCTGGGCACCTCCGTCTTCCAGTTGCAGTACAAGCTCCGGCTCTCGCAGGCAGAAGCCCTGCGCCTTGTGGCCGAGTCCGTTGCCCAGGCCCGCTCCCTCTGTCCCCACGTCCTCTTCTCCGCCGAGGACGCCATGCGGACCGACCCCGCCTACCTGGTTGACGTCCTCTCCGCCGCCGTTGCCTCCGGTGCCCAGGCCCTTACCATTCCCGACACGGTCGGCCTCGCCATCCCCGCCGACTTCGCCCCCCTCGTCTCCTTCCTCCGCTCCCGCATTCCCGAACTCGCCTCCGGCGCCGTCGGCCTCCATGCCCATTGCCACAACGACCTTGGCCTCGCCACCGCCAACTCCCTCGCCGCCCTGGCCGCCGGCTGTACCGCCGTGCATGTCACCGTCAACGGCATCGGCGAACGCGCCGGCAATTGCCCGCTCGAAGAACTCGCCATGGCCCTCCGCCTGCGCCCCGACGCCTATCCCTTCGCCACCCGCCTCCGCCCCTCCGAACTCTATCCCACCAGCCGCCTCGTCTCCTCCCTGACCGCCATCCTCCCCCAGCCCCACAAGCCCGTCGTCGGCGCCAACGCCTTCGCCCACGAGGCCGGCATCCACCAGGACGGACTCCTCAAGGAGCCCCGCACCTACCAGATCATGGAGCCCGCCACGATTGGCCGTCCCGGCCGCGCCGAACTCGTGCTCGGCCGGCATTCCGGCCGCGCCGGCTTCATCGACCACCTCACCCGCCTCGGCATCTCCCTGCCCCCCGACCGCCTCCAGGACCTCTACGCCTCCTTCCAGGAACTGGCCGAAAAAAAGCGCATTGTCTACGACGACGACCTCCTCGAACTCCTCCGCGAACATTCGAACGCCGTCCCTGCGGTCTACGTCCTCCGCTCCCTGGCCATCTCGGCGGCCACCAACGGCACCCCGCAGGCCACCGTCGTCCTCGAAAACGACGGCCAGACCTTCACCGCCGCCGCTCCCGGCAACGGCCCCGTCGACGCCGCCTTCCATGCCATCGACCACATCTCCGGCCTCGTGGGCGAACTCCACTCCTTCACCATCAACGCCGTCACCCGCGGCCACGACGCCTTGGGCGAAGCCTCCCTCACCGTCTCCTTCGCCAACCACACCGTCGCCGCCAAGGCCTCCGACACCGACATCGTCACCGCCTCCGTCAAGGCCTACCTCAACGCCCTCAACCGCGCCCTTGCCCCCCGTTGAAGGTGCCCCGAGGCGCTGGTCTCCTCCGCGTCGTTTGCTCGGCCGCCGTAACCTCTGTCCCTCCCGCTGGGCCTAGTTTTCTAGATGCCTAGTGTGCTGAATTTTAAATAAGTTTACTCTTGAAGCGGTGGTGGGATTTGGGTATGATGGGAACATGCAAAAGCCCCTGAAACTCCATTTGGACGAAGCCGACCGCCAGGCGTTGCTCGAACGGTCGCGCTCGGGAAC
>JAFTAH010000049.1 GCA_017458625.1 Kiritimatiellia bacterium
AATTCCTTGTCCAAACTTGCCCTGATGTTCCCCCACGTCGTTGCCGGATTTCGACGCAGGAAACTGCGCCTTCAATCCGGCGCCTCGTCGGGAAACACCATGCCGTCGTTTGAACAAGTTTTTATCATCCAGGACACTAGGAGGCGACGGGTGCGGGCGGCGGATCCTTGGGGAGGGAGCGGTAGAAGGCGGCGGTGGTGATGGACATGTAGGGATTGAGCCAGAAGAAGAGAATGCCGAAGGTCAGGATGGAGAGGAGAATCCAGCCGATGAAGCTCAGGTGCAGGCAGAACAGCTCCCACTTGTGGCCGTTCATGATGCGGCGGCTTTCGGTGATGGCCTCGTTGACGCCCATTTCGGGGTGGTCGAGCAGGATGTAGGGCGTCATGGCGTAGGAAAATGCCTTGATGATGCCCGGAATGATAAGAAGGAGACTCCAGAGGAAGGTGAAAATCATCATCAGCAGGTAGCAGCCGAGGGCGCGGCCGTACTGGGAAAAGCCGATGAAGCCGTCACCGATGGAGAGTTGTTTGTGGTCGGCACCGCGGAGGCTCAGGTTGAATGCGCCATAGGCCAGGGGCGCGGTAATCAAAAACGACAGGAAGTTCACAAAGGGGACGAAGGTGGACGCAATGCCGATGAGCATGCTCACGATGAAGAAGCCGAAGAAGGTCCAGTAGTTGCCGTTGGGGCCGTGGAGGGCGCGGTCCTTGAGCTTGGCGAAGGGGACGCCGGGGCCCTTGAGGTCGTCGGGCCAGCTGTCGGCGGCGTTGCCCGCGGGCGGCGGGACGGGGGTGGCGGCGGGGGCGGCGGTCGCATCGTCCATCTGGGACAGAGCGTCGCGGAGGGGAATCCAGCTGGGGAGGCCGTCGGCCCAGACCAGCGTGTCGAGGGTGATCACGCCCATGGAGAGCAGTTGGCGGATGGTCGAGGCAGGGACGGGCCCCTGTTGCGCGTTGTTGAGGACATAGAACCAGTTCATGAAGAGCTCCTTGGTGGCGGCTACTTTGCCTAGGCGCACGGGTGCTGTCAACAGTTATCTGTGGACGGGGCGCGAAAGCAGTGTACCGCCGGGGCCGGGGAGCGTATACTGCGGGCACATCGCACGGGGCGAAGGCATCATGATCATCTGGAATCCATGGCACGGCTGTCATAAGGTCAGCGAGGGCTGCCGGCATTGCTACATGTACTTCCTGGACCGCCAGCGGGGCATCGACACCTCGCGCGTGTTCCGAACGGAAAACTTCGACCTGCCCCTGCGGCGGAAGCGGAACGGCGAGTTCAAGTTTCCGGCCGGGATGGAGCTTTTCGTGGGGCTTTCCACCGATTTCTTCGTCGAGGAGGCCGATGCGTGGCGACCGGAGGCGTGGCGGATCATCCGGCGGCGGCCCGACATCGTGTTCCGCATCCTCACCAAGCGCGCGGGGCGCATCGCGGCGTGCCTGCCGCCCGACTGGGGCGAGGGCTACGAGAACGTGATGCTGAGCGTGACCACCGAAAACCAGCGGCGTGGCGACGAGCGGCTGCCGGTCCTGCTGGACATCCCGGCCAGGCACAAGGGGTTCATGGCCGCGCCTTTCCTGGGGCCGCTCGACGCCGAAAAATACCTCGCCACGGGCCAGATCGAGCAGGTCCTGTGCGGCGGCGAGAACTACGACGGGGCGCGCCCGTGCCACTACGAGTGGGTCAAGTCGCTCTCCGAGCAGTGCCGCCGGCATTTCGTCACCTTCGACTTCATCGAGACTGGCTCGGTCTTCGTGAAGGACGGCAAGACCTACCACCTTCGCGACAAGCGCCTCCAAAGCGAGCAGGCCTTCCGGTCCGGGCTCAGCTACGAGGGGCGCCCGGTGCATTACGTCCTGCACGATCCCGAAGGCCGCCTCTTCCCCGAGGAAATCACCCGCCCCGACGCCTTCTTCCGCGACTCCTGCGCCACCTGCGGCTCCCGCATGACGTGCAACGGGTGCAGCAACTGTGGAGCCTGCGAGCGCTCCGGCGGGGCCGCGACTTGAGCATCCGGGGAGCGGCTTTTGGGGTGGAAGACGGATTGGCCGGGCGTCTGAAAACAGGCATTGGCTTCCGCGCGCGTGCGAAAAAACAATTGCATGCACGAAAGGAGCGGAGTATCGTTCTCGACGAAGTAAAGCGTTTTATCTTTGCTTGGGTAGGTAGGAAATGAACAGGAAGAACAGTTTTTTTGCGCTGGCTTTGGGGTTGGCTGGATGGGCTGTGGCGGGTTCGGCGATGGCGGCGACATGGTATGTGGACGCGACGCGGGCGGGCTATGGTGCGACGGGCCAGTCGTGGGAAACGGCATATGCGACATTGGATGAGGCGCTGGCGGTGGCAGGCGATGGCGATGAGATCGCAGTCGCGCCCGGCAGCTACGGGCCGGTACGGCTGGCAACGGACGACCATCTGGTGGTGCGTTCCTCGGATGGGGCAGCGCATACGTTCCTTTCTGGCGACGGCGTTGGCCGTTGTGCAGAACTTCTCGATGCCGGCGGCCATCCGGCGAAAACCATCGTGTTGGAAGGCTTCACCCTCCGCGACGGCTGGGATGACTCGGAACTGGGGGGGGGCGGCGTGCTGGGCGGGCAGCTCCTGAATTGCGTCCTGACCGACAACTATGCGGCCTTTGGCGGCGGTGCCAGCTGCGCCGAGCTGGAGAACTGTCTGCTGGCCGGGAATGCCGCCGAGGTGTCTGGCGGCGGCGCCATTGCCTCTCTCCTGTTGAACTGCACCATCGCCGACAACACGGCCGCCTCCGCCGGTGGTGGGACCGTCGATTGCGACCTCTACAATTCCATTGTCTGGGGCAACGATGCGGTCGCCGGGGCGGACGTCTCCGGCGGCACGGCCGCCTATACCTGCGCTGGCACGCCGCTGGAGGGGGAGGGCAACTTCGTGGCCGATCCGGAATTCGTCGATGCGGTTGCGGGCGACTATCGCCTGTCCGCGGGCTCCGCCGGTGTGGATGCCGGCGACGCCGACATGGTGGGTGATGCACGGGCCTTGGATGGCGGGGTACGCCAGTTGGGCGCTTCCGTGGATCTCGGCGCCTACGAGGGGGCCTATGCCCCGGTGGTGCTCGACGCCGCCGGCGGGACGGTTTCGCCCTCGGTTGTCACCTGCGCGGTCGAGACCCTTGGCGAGGATTTGCCTGTCCCGGTTCGCGAGGGCTTCGTCTTCGATGGCTGGGGGCGCGAGGTTCCTGCCGATTCCAGCGCCAGCACCCGGCCGGGAGCGCGGTCGGCAAAGGCCGCTGCCATCTCGCAGCTCAAGCTGGCCGCCTCTTGGAAGGCGGTCGTGAAGGTCACGTTCGACGCCAATGGCGGCACCTGCTCGCCGCTGAGTGGCACCTACACGGTGGGGCAGGCGTTCGGCACCTTGCCCACGCCCAAGCGGTCGGGGAACCGCTTCATCGGCTGGTACACGGCCTCGCGCGGCGGCACGCGGGTGACCGCCTCGACCAAGGTCTCCCAGTCCCTGACGACCCTCTATGTCCACTGGGCGCGTCTGCTGACGGTGAAGTTCGACGCCAATGGCGGGTCATGTGCGCTGGCCTCGAAGCAGTACGCCGTCAATTACACGTACCACACGTTGCCGACACCCCAGCGCTCGGGGTATCGCTTCATGGGCTGGTATACCGCCGCCAAGGGTGGCACCAAGGTCGTGGCCTCCACGATCGTTTCGGCCTCCGTGCCCACCCTCTACGCCCACTGGGCACGCCTGGTGACGGTGAAGTTCGACGCCAATGGCGGGTCATGTGCGCTGGCCTCGAAGCAGTACGCCGCCAGCTACACATACGGTTCGCTGCCGACGCCCAAGCGGTCGGGGAACCGCTTCATGGGCTGGTATACCGCCGTCAGGGGCGGCACCCGGATCCGCACCACGAGCAAGGTTTCGACCTCCGTGACCACCCTCTACGCCCATTGGGCGCGCCTGGTGACCGTCAACTTCCATGGCAACGGCGGGACCGTCGCCGCCACCTCCAAGCAGTTCCCGCTCCACTACACCTACGGCTCCTTCCCGAAGGTGTCCCGGAGTGGCTACAAGTGCGCCGGCTGGTTCACGGCGGCCAACGGCGGCCAGAAAATCACCGTCAACAGCAACGTCACCACTTCCGTCACGGACCTCTATGCCCGCTGGGGCAAGCCCGTTACCGTCACGTTCAAGCCCAACGGCGGGACGTGCTCGACCTCGTCCAAGGTCTATGCCGTCGGCTTTTCCTACTTCAGCCTGCCCAAGCCCACGCGTCCGGGCTACACCTTTCAGGGCTGGTACACCGCCGCCTCCGGCGGCTCCCGCGTCACGGCGGCCACCGTCGCCACTGCCGCCCGCACCGTTCTCTATGCCCGTTGGAAGTGCTTCATTCTCGTCCATGCGGTCGGTGACTCCATGACCTACGGTGCACGGACCCGGTCCAATCCGCTCCTCAGCCACTCCGATGGCGACGTCTCCAAGATTTCCAACCAGGGCTGGCGCGGCTATCTCAAGCAGAAGCTCGACGCCTTCGGGAACGAGAAGGGCTACACCTTCAAGTTTGTCGGCACGCATCCCGAGTCCAGCATCTCCGGCAACGTCCCGCATGACGGCTATTGCGGCGAAATGGCGTCGGCCTATGCCTCGCGTCACTCCGGGGCCTGCTCCACCACCGCCAATTTCCAGATTGTCCTCCTGGGCATGAACGATGCACTGCACATGGCCCTCAAGGGCGACACGTCTGCGTTCAGTGCTACGCGCAGCGGAATTTCCTCCGTTATGAGTCGGCTCGATTCCTCCGGCGGAACCTTCCGGAAGATCATCATCACCGAGCCTGGCGTCACCTCCCTTGTCACCCAGCACAACTCCGCCTACAACGCCTCCGCCATCAATACCGTCATTGGCCACTACATCAACCCGTACGTCAGGAGTCTCGCCTCCTCCTCTGTCACGGTGGTCGACATCGAGTCGCTCTATCGCAGCAATGGCGGCTACACCGATGACGGCTTCCATTTCAGCGTTTCCGGCAACCAGGCTATGGCCGACAAGCTCTACAACACCATCAGGGGCGCCCTGTGATGCGCATCCGGCGCCGTCTGCTCTGGGGGGGGGCGCTGGTGCTGGTGTTGGCATTGGCCGCCGTGTCGGCCATCTGCTGGATCCGCTATCGGTCCCGCCCCAACCGCTCCATGTTCGTCGAGGAGGTGAACGGCCGCCGCCTGATTGGCTTCCACGACCGCGATGGTGCCGTCGCCATTCCGCCCCAGTTCATCTTCACGCCCGCCGAATGGAAGAACCAGTATCTGTGGGTCTGGGATGCCGATTGCGACGACACCAACACCTGTGCCGTCACCGCCGGCTGCGACTTCTCCGGAAACTTCATCGACGAGACAGGGCGCAAGCTGCTCGACTTTCACGCTCACGCCATCACCACGGACCTGCTCTTCGACACCTTCCCCGCCTTCGACCATGGTCTCGCCTTCGTGCGCCAGCGGGATGACCATATCTATGGCGTCACCGAGGATGGCCAGCTCCTGCCCCTCCACGAAACGCTTGGCCCGTTCCGCGAACTCGATGACTATGGTGGCCAGGAATACATCGGCTACGATGGCCGCTGCGTCCTCGTCCGCTTCCTCGACGGCCGCTACGCCCTCCTCGACGAACGGCACGAGCTCGCGACAGAGCTGATGGACGACTTCGCCGCCATTTACGCGATGTACACCAACCGCCTCGCTGCCCTCGACAAATAGGGCGGTCCCTGTTACCCGTTGGCCCCGTGTCTGTCATGGACTCCGCGCCGTTGCCCTCCGCCATGGCCTCGGGCGCCTGGCAAGCTCCGAAACGCTCTGCTCACATCCCCCGCCGCCCTCCCCTCATGTCCTGCCTCCGCGCATGGACACCATGCATCCCACCCCTTGTGAGATTTCGTGAAATTGCGAACATTTCTTGCAATTCTCGGTTTCTCTATTGCCCCAGCTTGCCCGCCCGGGTCAGCTCGTTGCGGAGGACGCCCCGGAGGCCGCGCTGGCTGGGATGGAAGTCGAGCAGGGCCCCCACGTATTCTCGGGTGCGGCGAATATCCGGGGCGTCGGGACCGCGCACCCGGGGGCCATCCGGCAGCACGTAGTCCACGACGGCGCCGGCGTTGTCGCCCTCGACGTCGAGCAGTTGCAGCAGCAGGCTGGCGAGCTTGCGGTAGCGGCAGGCCGTGGTGTAGTTGACGGAAGGGCAGTATTCTGCCAGCCAGGCCTTGAGGCCGCCGCGCCGCCCCACCATGCGTCCCTTGTCGTTGAGGATGGGCGACGCATCGAGGACGGTGGTGATGCGCAGGAGCGTGCCGCCGAGGCGGAGGGCCTCCGTCAGCGTGCGCTTGCGGCCCGGGTGGCGAGTCCAGGCCGTCTCCAGCTCGGCGGGCGTGGGGAGGCCCTTGCCCGCCATGTCGCGGTTCATCTGGCGCCGGTTGGCCTTGGCGATTTGCCGCCCGATGGCGTTGAGGCCCGCGTTGATG
>JAFTAH010000050.1 GCA_017458625.1 Kiritimatiellia bacterium
CCGCCCCCGCGCCGGGCGCCTCCCCCGCGCCGGGCTCCTCCCAGCCCTCCTCGGCCGCCCGCGCCCCCGCGCCGCACGCCCGCCCCACCTCCCACTGGACTCGCCCCGTCGCCGTCGCCAAGGCCAGCAGCGTCCGCTCCTGGCTCCTCCTCATCGCCCTCGTCTGCCTCTTCGTCGCCCTCTGGCCCCCCCTCAAGCGCTTCTACTGGCGCATCCACAACCGCCCCATCAACGAGACCGTTGCCAGCGTCAGCCGCAGCGAGTTCGGCTTCCTCGCCATCTCCTACGAAGGCGTCTCCGCCAACCCCGAGCCCTCCGGCAACTTCATCACCACCGAGCGCTTCGCCCAGCACCTCGCCGCCCTCCGCGATGCCGGCTACCATCCCATCTCCCTCGCCGACATCCGCGACTTCTACGTCGACGGACGCCCCCTCCCTGAGAAGGCCATCCTCATGACCTTCGAGAACACCCACCGCTCCACCTACTTCGAGATCCGCAACCTCCTCAACCGCAACCGCTGGCGCGCCACCATGGGCGTCGTCACCAAGCCCGTCTTGGAAGGCAACTCCGACGTCCTCCTCACCCCCTACCTCCGCGACATGCTCCTCGACTCCTCCTGGGATCTCGCCTGCGAGTCCCACGACGGCACCTCCACCATCCCCACCTCCCCCCACGGCCGCCGCGGCCTCTTCTTCTCCGCCCCCCAGTGGCTCGCCAACCAGCAGCGCTACGAGCACTACGACGAGTTCCAGGCCCGCATCGTCGCCGACCACGACACCGCCCTCTCCTTCTTCCGCGACCAGCTCAAGCTCGAACCCACCGCCTTCTTCTTCCCCAAGGGCAACTACGGCCAGTTCGAGGACAACTCCTCCGTCCTCCGCGACGCCAACCTCAACGCCGTCTCCTCCCACTACATCCTCGGCTTCATCCTCAACCAGCACGCCTACAACGACGCCCATACCGATCGCCGCCGCCTCAACCGCCTCCCCATCGACCCCAACTGGGACGCCGACACCCTCCTCCGCCGCCTCGAGAACAGCTGGCCCCTCCAGGCCGGTCGCTCCCGCGCCCAGTCCATCGTCCCCCCCGAGCGCTGGATCGCCGACTGGGGCGTCCTCGACCCCTACCGCTCCTCCTTCACCCTCCGCGCCCGCCCCGCCGACGACCCCTACCGCACCGACGCCGACGCCACCGGCGGCGCCCGCGCCTGGATCGCCGGCTCCTCCTCCTTCTTCGACGGCGCCTTCGACACCCGCTTCCGCCTCGTCCGCGGCGATTTCACCGTCTATCTCCGCTTCCGCGCCGACGACGACTGGATCCGCCTCTCCCTCTCCGATGCCGGCCGCGCCACCCTCTCCGCCTCCGCCCCAGGCGGCGACCCCCAGACCCTCGCCTCCGAGGCCCTCGAGGAGGTCTCCGACTTCCGCACCACCCACCAGCTCCTTGTCGCCCTCCGCGACAACCTCCTCTTCGCCCGCCTCGACGGCCAGCCCCTCTTCTCCGGCCCCATCCTCCTGCCCCCCGCCTCCCCCGACGCCAGCGGCTTCATCGGCATCGGCATCTGGGCCCCGCCTCCCGGCCTCGCCCAGGTCGACATCCTCGACTGCCACCTCCGCTCCCGCTTCGACGCCGCCGTCACCTGGCCCCCAGCCCTCTCCCGCGACCCTCTCTTCCTCGCCCAGGCCCTCAACGAGCAGGCCTTCCGCTACTCCCTCATCGCCCCCCCCTGGGTCGACGTCTACTCCGCCTCCCCCATCGCCTTCCCCCAGGTTGACGCCCAGGCCTTCGGCATCATCGCCGCCGCCAACCATTCCCCCATCTTCCCCTCCATCCGTCTCCACGACACCCTCTCCCTCTCCTCCATCGACCTCCGCGACCTCGTCCGCCGCCTCCTCGACCAGCACGCCGACGGCGCCTTCGTCGACGCCTCCGCCTTCCCCGCCGACGCCCTCCCCAAGCTCAAGGACTGGCTCTCCCTCCTCCACCGCAGCTTCGAGCCCGAACACCTCCGCATCGCCGTCCGCTTCCCCCTCGCCGCCTCCTCCCACGTCGCCATCTCCACCATCGCCGACGCCATCCCCGACCTCCTCGTCGTCGACGACGACGGCGACGTCCCCCCAGGCGTCTCCCCCTCCCGCGTCTACTCCCTCCTCCTCCTCGACCCCCCCGCCACCGACGAAGACCTCTCCCTCTTCTTCCAGCTCGCCGACTACCAGAACGTCCCCGCCGACCCCGACGACCCCTCCTCCCTCCGCCAGGAGGGCCTCCGCAAGTACGCCGCCGGCAACTACGAGGACGCCGCCGCCGCCTGGACCCGCTGGAAGGACGCCGAGCCCCGCTCCGCCGAGGCCTGGGCCTTCCTCGGCAACGCCTACACCCGCCTCAACCACAACGAGGCCGCCATCGACGCCTACCGCCACTCCCTCGACCTCGAACCCGGCCAGATCTCCCTCTTCCTCCAGCTCTGCGCCCTCCTCGAGGGCGTCGGCCACGCCAACGAGGCCGCCGAGCTCCTCGACACCTACGCCCGCGCCTTCCCCGACAACGCCGACATCACCATGGCCCAGGCCCGCTGGCTCGCCAAGCACGGCACCCGCCCCGCCGGACGCGAGCTCCTCACCAACATCCTCGAACGCGACCCTGCCAACATCCAGGTCCGCCTCGCCCTCCAGGACCTCCTCGACGACCCCCTCGAGCGCTACGCCAACATGCACGAGCTCCTCGACCTCGGCACCTCCAACCCCTCCCAGGTCCTCGGCTTCGGCAACGACATCGCCTCCGCCGAGCTCCTCACCATCGCCGAGTCCTCCGTCTTCTTCGACTTCATCCGCGACACCGCCACCAACTCCCCCCGCGAGGCCATCCGCTCCCTCTACTCCTCCTTCCTCCCCCTCCGCGCCCCCATCGTCGAGGAGTTCAACGCCTCCGCCCTCTCCGGCAACTGGATCGCCTTCGGCACCCCCCTCACCACCATCGCTGGCGCCTACGACCTCCGCGCCGCCGCCGACATGTCCGAGGCCTACCTCCGCCTCCGCCACTCCGAACTCCTCCGCGACGGCTTCGTCGAGGTCACCCTCGGCGAGTCCGTCGGCGCCTTCTGGCTCTACGCCCGCCGCTCCTCCCAGTCCATGATCCGCTTCGGCTTCGACGGCGACGGCTTCCTCCGCATCCAGACCTGGAAGAACGGCGAAATCCGCACCGGCGAGTCCCGCGCCTGGATCCGCCCACCCGGCGACATCACCCTCCGCCTCGAGGTCCGCGGCGACGGCGCCATCGGCCTCGTCGACGGCAAACGCGTCTTCTCCACCCCCCTCCACGTCCCTCAGGAAATCGCCTACGGCTGGTGGTCCGTCGCCCCCTTCTCCCCCGAGCTCGGCATCGCCCGTGCCCGCATCGAGCGCATCTCCGCCGGCCCCCTGCCCCCCGCCATCGCCCTCCTCCGCGAAACCGACCCCGACCTCATCGACGACGCCCTCCAGGCCCTCCGCCCCAACATCGAGCGCCTCTCCGCCATCGCCCCCGTCCTCTTCGCCCAGCAGCCCGACGGCACCATCCCCGTCACCCCTCTCGCCGACCTCATGCCCTTCCGCATGTTCTGCGCCTACCACCGCCTCCGCCTCATCCCCGTCGTCGCCCTCGACTTCTACTCCGACATCCAGCCCTCCACCCTCGTCAACCTCATCCTCACCCACCACCTCTCCGGCCTCATCCTTCTCTCCCGCACCCTCCCCTCCGAAGCCTGGTTCGACCAGGTCGCCTCCCTCCTCGAGAAGACCACCGCAGACCTCATCGTCGTCCAGTCCCAGGACGCCCTCTGGGGCGACAAGGCCCCTCGCCCCGCCAAGCCCGTCGTCCTCCGCGAGATCCAGCGCGGCTCCCTCCTCATCCAGCCCTCCGCCGACCAATGGCGCCTCCGCCCCCGCATCTACCCCGTCCAGCTCCCCACCCAGTCCTCAGACTTCCTCAACCCGCTCCTCCTCGTCCTCCCCGCCCACGACGACCCGCCCCTCCCCGACAATTTCCCCGCCGACCCCGACGCCATCTCCGCCGACGACCAGCCCGACGACCAGCCCGCCACCCGCACCCGCACCCGCCGGCCCCGCAAGAACAAGCCCAAGAACAAGAAACAGGCCGGCGAACCCGCCCCCGACGCCCCCCCCGCCGAAGCCCTCGTCCCCGAGGACGTCGACGACGACGACGCCCAGCCCACCGACACCTCGTCCGCCGACACCCCGCCCGCCGACACCAACGCCCCGTCCGCCACTCCCGCCCCCAACGCCGACGACGACGTCACCGCCGACGACGTCACCATTGATGCTGCCGATGACGCCGCAAACGCGGATGAAGTCCCCGACGCGACTCCGGCCGACAATGACGCCCCTGGCACCACCCCGGCAGACAATGACTCCCCCACCCCCACCCCGGTCGACGATGACGCCCCTGTCGGCTAAACCTGTTCCCCCTCCAATCCCCTTTCCCGCAAGTCGCACGTCGCAAGTCGCAAGTCGTTCCTCCCCTGCCCCTTTTCCCCTCCGTTCCCATTTGCCCCCCCTTCACCCCTTAAACCCTTCAACCACCCTCTGCGAGTCCATTTTTTAGCCCATTTCTAGTCCCCTTCCCATGCTCTTCCCCACCATCACCTTCGCCATCTTCTTCGCCATCGTCTTCGCCCTCCACTGGACGCTCCCCGAGCGCTCCCTGGCCCGCAAGGTCGTCCTCCTCCTCGCCTCCCTCTTCTTCTACGCCTGGTGGAGCTGGAAATTCGCCCTCATGCTCCTCGCCTCCGCCGCCCTCAACCACGGTGCGGCGCTCCTCATCGACCGCTCCTCATCCCCCGCCGCCCGCCGCCGCCTCCTCGTCCTCGCCATCACCCTCAACCTCCTCGTCCTCGCCTTCTTCAAATACGCCGGCTTCCTCTTCATGGGCGTCCTCCACCCCCTCGCCTTCCCCATCTGCCGCCACTTCGGCGCGGTCGAAGCCCTCTTCGACTTCGAAATGACCGTCCTTCCCTTCATCGAAACCATCATCCTGCCCATCGGCATCTCCTTCTACACCTTCCAGGCCATCGCCTACGTCGCCGACGTCGCCTCCGGCAAGAGCCGCCCCGCCGCCTCCCTCCTCGACTTCGCCAACTACCTCGCCTTCTTCCCCAAGCTCTGCGCCGGCCCCATCGTCCGCGCCTCCGACCTCGTCCCCCAGATGGAGCTCCTCCCCGCCCGCTCCGCCCCCATCGACACCGGACGCGCCGCCACCCTCGTCCTCGGCGGCCTCTTCAAGAAGATCGTCATCGCCAACTGGATTGCCGGCCACCTCGCCGACCCCGTCTTCACCGACCCCGGCGCCTACGGCGCCATCGACGCCCTGCTGGGCGTCTACGGCTACGCCCTCCAGATCTACTGCGACTTCTCCGCCTACTCCGACATGGCCATCGGCTGCGCCCTCCTCCTCGGCTTCCGCTTCCCCGACAACTTCAACGCCCCCTACCTCTCCTCCTCCCTCCAGGATTTCTGGCGCCGCTGGCACATCTCCCTCTCCAGCTGGCTCCGCGACTACCTCTACTTCCCCCTCGGCGGCTCCCGCTGCCCCGCCTGGAAAACCTGCCGCAACCTCATCCTCACCATGCTCCTCGGCGGACTCTGGCACGGCGCCGGCTGGTCATACATCCTCTGGGGCGCCATCCACGGCGTCGGACAAGTCCTCGAACGCCCCTTCAACCGCAAACGCCCCAAGGACGCCCCCCCGCCGCCCCGCGCCCTCACCTTCCTCCGCTGGCTCGTCACCCTCCACGTCGTCACCTTCGCCTGGATCTTCTTCCGCGCGGGCGCCGCCGATGCCGAAGGACTCGCCACCGTCCGGCAAATCCTCCTTGCCCTCACCCGCTGGGGCACGGCCTCCACCCTCTTCACCCCGCTGGCGCTCATCATTTTCGCCCTTGCCTTCCTCCTCCAGTTCCTCGACGCCGACCATCCCCGCCGCCTCTGGACCCTCTTCAACCGCCTTCCCCCCATCCTCCAGGGACTCCTGGCCGCCGTCCTCATCACCCTCATCCTCGGCCTCGGCCCTGCCGGCGTCGCCCCCTTCATCTACTTCCAGTTCTAGCCCTTCAACCTTTCACCCTTCGCCATGAAACGCACTCTCGCCTACTTCTTCCTCTTCGCGTTCCTTCTCAACGCCCCGGCCCTCCGCACCACCGCCGACAACCTCCCCTTCGACCACCCCCTCCGCCCCACGCTCCTCAAGCTCCTCGCCCCCGTCGCCACCCTCTCCTCCGCCACCCACCTCTACGACCTCCGCGCCGCCCTCTCCCGCTTCGAGCTCCGCCACCTCGAATAGAGCAGTTTCAAGGATTTTGTAGCCGTTTTCGGTAGGGCCCGACCGCCGGGCGGGCCGTTCTGAGAGGTGCGGCTTCCACCCGCGCTATCAGATTGTCCACGCAGGCTTCTTGCAACCCCATTCGTGCCAAATTGACCACTCCCACATTTCTGGCACGGTTCCTGCTTTTATCCCGTTGCCATGAACAATCCGGATTCAGCCTTTTCCGCCTCCTCTGCCGCTCCCGCTCCTGCGCGGCCGCATCCCATCGCCCGCCTCGGCTGGCCCGACCGCCTGTTGATCCTCGGTTTCTGCACGCTCCAGGTGCTACTTGCGGCGGCTGTCCTCCTTGTCGGCTACAAGTTCTATGTCGCCTCCCGTGCATCTGCGCCCCAGGCCGCCGAGGCCCGGGCCGCCGCCCTGCCCGCTCCCCCACCCCCGCTGGCCGATGCCGCGTCCGCGGCCGACTCCTCCTCCCCCGATACCGCCCCCCTTTGTGACGGAGCATCCACCTCCCGGGTCCATCTCCCATCCAGCCCGGAAGCTGTCATCCATCCCCAGGCGCGCTCCTCCTTGCCACCTGGTTCGGATGCTCCGTCACCTTTTTCTCCGGCCGCCGTGGCCCCCGGACCTGCCCCTTCCTCCTCGCCCGACGAATCTCCGGCCGCCGCGCCCTCCCCTGCCCCCACGGCCTCTGCCGCCACCGATGCCGCCGACGAGGAAGCCCCCGTCCCCGACCTCGACCCCTTCGACAACCCCTTCCCTTCCCCCTTCGACGATCCCTTCGCCGACTCTTTCTTCGCGCCCTCCCCCTTCTTCCAGACCGGCTTCCGTGCCCCGCCTGCCTTCTTCGCCCCCGACCCCGTGGCCACCATGGCCCGCGCCACGCTCCAGGACATGCGCTCCCTCTTCGACGCCGATCCCGCCTGGGCCTCCTCGCCCGCCCGCCCGGCCACCAGCATGACCTCCCTCCCCGACCGCTACGAGATCACCCTCGACCGCGTCGACCCCGACGCCCTGGACATCTCCCTCGACGGCCGCATGCTCTCCATCGCCTACAAGCAGGCCGAGCGCTCCTCCAACCTCTACGCCGCCAGTTCCATGGCCGCCCGCTTCCTGCTCCCCGGCCCCGTCGCCGACCACGATGCCCTCCGCACCACCGCCGACCCCGACAACCACCGCGTCACCATCGCCGTCTACAAGCCGGGCGCCACGCCCACGGCCGCAACCGCGCCAACCCCTCTCAAACCCTAGAACTACTAGAAATCTAGAAATCTCTAGAAATCCCTAGAAAATTCCAGTTCCCGTAGCAACTCCCCCGAAAGGTCCCTCCCATGACTCCCACCACCCCCTCCCTCGGCATTACCGCCATCAACGACAAAGTCCGCGCCGATGCCGCCTTCGTCGCCCCTCTCCGCGCCGAAATCGCGAAGACCGTCATTGGCCAGCAGCACCTTGTCGACAGCCTGCTCATCGGCCTCATCGCCAACGGCCACATCCTGCTCGAAGGCGTCCCCGGCCTGGCGAAGACCCTGGCCGTAAAGACCCTGGCCGCGGCCCTCTCCACCACCTTCTCCCGCATCCAGTTCACCCCCGACCTCCTCCCCGCCGACGTCATCGGCACCCTCATCTACAACCCCCAGTCCGGCAACTTCACCACCCGCCGCGGCCCCATTTTCGCCAACATCGTCCTCGCCGACGAAATCAACCGCGCCCCCGCCAAGGTCCAGTCCGCGCTGCTCGAGGCGATGCAGGAACGCCAGGTGACGATTGGCCACGACACCTTCCCGCTGCCGGACCCCTTCCTGGTGCTGGCGACGCAGAATCCCATCGAGCAGGAAGGCACCTATCCCCTCCCCGAGGCGCAGACCGACCGCTTCATGCTGAAGGTTCGCGTCGACTACCCGTCCCTGGCGGACGAGCGCCGCATCCTGGACCAGAACGCCCGCACCGACACGCTGCCGCCGCCCACGCCGGTCGTGGCCCCCGACGCCATCCTCCGCGCCCGCGCCACCCTCAATGACATCTACGTCGACGACAAGATCAAGGACTACATCCTCGCCCTCGTCTTCGCCACCCGCAACCCCGCCGCCTACCACCTCGACGCCCTGGTCGACAACATCCGCTACGGCGCCTCCCCCCGCGCCACCCTAGCCCTCACCCTCGCCGCCCGCGCCCACGCCTTCCTCGATGCCCGCGGCTACGTCACCCCCCAGGACGTCAAGTCCGTCGCCCCCGACGTCCTCCGCCACCGCATCGTCCCCTCCTTCGAGGCCGAGGCCGAGAACCAGACCTCCGACTCCCTCGTCTCCCTCCTCCTCGACAACGTCCCCGTCCCCTGACCCCATCCCCCCTAGGAGTCGTGCCCGTAAGAGTCTTGCCCTTAAGAGTCTTGCCCCCGCCCGTTCCGCCGGCCGGACCATCTCCCCTCGCTGACCTTCCCTCCCCCTCATGCTTCCCCGTGAAACCATAAAGAAGATCCGTCGCATCGAGATCCGCACCCGCCGTGCCGTTTCCGACCTCTTCGGCGGCCGCTACCGCTCCGTCTTCAAGGGCCACGGCATGGAGTTCCAGGAAGTCCGCGAATACCTCCCCGGCGACGATGTCCGCTCCATCGACTGGAACGTCACCGCCCGCGCCGGCGCTCCCTACATCAAGAAGTTCCAGGAGGAGCGCGAGCTCACCGTCATGCTCCTCGTCGACATCTCCGCCTCCAACCGCTTCGGCTCCCGCTCCCAGCTCAAGCGCGACCTCGCCGCCGAGACCGCCGCCATCCTCGCCTTCTCCGCCATCGCCAACCACGACCGCGTCGGCCTCATCCTCTTCTCCGACCGCGTCGAGAAGCTCATCCCCCCCGCCAAAGGCTCCTCCCACATCCTCCGCCTCGTCTCCGAAATCCTCTCCGCCGCCCCCGCCTCCCCCCGCGCCGGAACCGACCTCTCCCCGGCCCTCCTCGCCCTCAACCACTCCCAGCGCCGCCGCACCGTCGCCTTCCTCATCTCCGACTTTATCTGCCCCGCCTGCGACAACCTCCTTCGCGTCGCCGCCCGCCGCCACGACCTCACCGCCATCCTCGTCGCCGACCGCCTCGAGTCCGCCCTGCCTCCCGCCGGACTCGTCCATTTCCGCGACCTCGAGACCGGCCGCGAGCTCGTCCTCGACACCTCCTACCCCCCTGCCCGCCGCGCCCTCCTCGCCCGCCAGACCGCCCGCCGCACCGCCCTCCTCGACGCCCTCCACCACGACGCCCTCGACACCGTCGAGCTCTACGCCGGCGAGCCCCCAGACCTCCCCCTCATCCGCTTCTTCCGCCAACGCGAGGCCCGCCGATGAAAACACGTTTCCATCCTCTGGAAAAGTGCTTCCTGGCCTTCTGCCTCGCCCTTTCCCTCTCGCTTCCCGTCCTCGCCGAGCCCACCGCCACCGCCACCCTTGTCCCTGACACCATCCGCGTCGGCGACCCCGCCCTCCTGACCCTGACCATCGCCCATCCCGACTCCGTCCTCCCCGTGCTCCCGGCCCTCGACCGCGGCGACGCCATCCGGCTCCTCGCCCCGCCGACCCTCACCAACTCCCCCGCCCCCGACGCCCCCGGCCAGACCCTCACCCGCGCCTCCTACCGCCTCACCAGCCTCGTCGTCACCAACGACAACCCCGTCGCCCCCACCAACGCCCTCATTACCTTCGCCCTGGCCCCCGGTGCCGCCCTCCCGGACGCCTCCGCCGCCCTCCCCGCCCCCATCCCCTTCCCCTTTGCCAACCTCGCCGTCGAAACCACCCTCTCCCCCGCCGGCGACACCCCGCTCCAGCCCCCCATCCTGGCGCCTCTCGCCTGGCCCGCCCCCTCCTGGCACCGCTCCGTCCTCATCGCCCTGGCCATTCTGCTGGGCCTGCTCCTCCTCGCCGCCCTCGTCCTCCTCGTCCACTACCTCCTTCGCCGCCGCCGTGCCGCCGCCGCCCTCCCTCCGCCCGTGCCGCCGCCCCACGAAGTCGCCCTCGCCGCCCTGGCCGCCCTCGAAGCCCGCCACGCCGCGTCCCCCATTCCTCCCGAACCCTTCATCGTCGAACTGACGTTCATCCTCCGCCGCTACCTCGAGGCCCGCTTCGCCCTCCGCGCCCCCACCTCCACCACCGACGAATTCATCCGCGCCGCCGCCACCGCCCACCTCCTCGCCACCCCCCACCAGACGCTCGTCTCCGCCTTCCTCCGCCAGGCCGACCTCGTCAAGTTCGCTTGCGCCGACCTCCTCCCCGCCGACCAGTCCGCCCTCCTCCAGACCGCCCGCCGCCTCGTCCTCGAAACCGTCCCCCCTCCCCCCGACAATCTAGACACCTAGCCATCTAGCCATCTAGCCATCTAGACTTCTAGAATCATAGAACCCTGGCTTTCTAGAATCCTAGTCGTCCCCTCTTCTCGCGCCCCCCCCTTCCCCCTCACCCCTCTTCCCGCTCGTCGATCACCCGCTTCGCCTTCTTCTCGCTCCTCGGCAGCACCCCCTTCTCCACCACCTTCACGATGGGCGTGAACCCGATCCGGCTCTTCACCTCCCCCGCCACGCGCCGTGCCAGCCCCGCGAAGTCCGACTCCCCGCTCAACGCCTCCACATACAGCCGCATCGTGTCCTTCCCCTCCAGATGCGAGATCCGGATCTGGTACTCCGAGTTCAGCTCCCCGAACAGCGCGATGATCTCCTCCACCTGCGCCGGGAACACGTTCACGCCGTGCACCTTCATCATGTCGTCCGTCCGCCCCTTGATGATGTCGATCATCGGATACCGGCTCCCGCACACCGGACACGTCCCCGGCAGAATCCGCGACAGGTCGTGCGTCCGGTACCGGATCAGCGGCGCCCCCTCCTTCACCAGCGTCGTGCACACGATCTCCCCCCACTCCCCGTCCGGCACCGGCTTCAGCGTCTTCGGGTCCACGATCTCCAGATACACGTAGTCGTCCCAGATATGCATCCCCGTCTGCCCCTTGCAGTTGATCCCGATCCCCGGTCCGTAGATTTCCGTCAGCCCGTAGATGTCGTACAGCTCGATCCCCAAGCCCTCCGCGATCTTCTCCCGCATCTTCTGCCCCCACCGCTCCGACCCGATCACCCCCTTCCGCAGCTTGATCCGGTCCCGCAGCCCCCGCTTCTCGATCTCCTCCGAGATATGCAGCGCGAACGACGACGTCGAGCAGATCACGGTCGTCCCCAGGTCCGTCATCATCTGGATTTGCTTGTCCGTGTTGCCCGGCCCCGTCGGAATGCACATCGCCCCCAGCCGCTCCACCCCCTTCTGGAACCCCGCCCCAGCCGTCCACAGCCCGTAGCCCACCATCGTCTGGATCCGGTCCTGCCGCGTCACCCCCGCGAACTCGAAGCACCGCGCGAACATCGTCGCCCAATCGTCCACGTCCTTCGCCGTGTACGGAATGATCACCGGCAGCCCCGTCGTCCCCGACGACGAATGAATCCTCACCACCTGCTCCTCCGGCACCGACATCAGCCCCAGCGGATACGCATCCCGCAGGTCCGCCTTCTCCGAAAACGGCAGCTGCTCGAAGGCCTCCGCCGACTCCACCCGCTCGATTCCCGCCGCCTCCAGCTTCCGCCCATAGAAACTCCCCGACCGCCTCAACGCCGCAATCCGCCCGTTCACCAACGCCAGCTGCTCCTCGCTAATTCTCATCGCCTGTCTCCATGTCCTTGTTTGTTTCTATCGAAAGAAGCAATACCCCGCCTCTCCCACCCCTGCAAGCAAAATCTCTTCACACCCTTCCCTTTTGGGGGCGCGGGGGCCTCCCCCGTCCTTCGGTTGCCCCTCCCGCCCCCATCTCACCGGAAGTTGGAAGTCGGAAGTCGGCAGTCCCCTCACTCCCCGCAAAGCCCCTCCCGCAGCGCCTCAATCTCGCCCTCCGACAAGCCCCCGCGCAGGAGGTAGGCCCGGGCGCTACCCTGCAACTCTTCGGTCCCAAGCGCCGCCACGTCGTCGCGGCCCGTCAGCCGGGCCAAAACCGAGTCGACGGTGTTGTGCCTGACGAAGTCGAATTGCCGCGTGCCGGGCCTGACGTGGTAGTAGTTCTCGAACGAGGCCATGTAGTCCGCCACGATTTCGGAATAGGTCGCGCCCGCCAGCATTTCCAGGATGGCGCAGACGGTTCCGGTGCGGTCCTTGCCTTCCAGGCAATGGATGAGCCAAGGCCCTTCGTGGCGCGTCAGGAAGCGGCATCCCTCGGCCACGGCCTGCGCAAACGCATCGCCCATGAAGTCCACCGCCATGTCCAGCGGCAGCACCTTGCCGGCCTGCCAAAGCGACTCGAAATAGGGCGAGGCGCTGGCGGAATCGGCCAGGAACCGCTCCACCTTGGCCCGTCCGTCCGCGAGGTCGAGGATCGCGCGAATCCCGTTGGTCTCGGCCAGGTCGTCCACGAAGACGGCCCGTCCGCGCGTCGGGTCGATAGGGCTCGCCCCGCGGAAGAGGCGTCCCGGAGCCAGCGCGCCGCCCCGGGCCTCCCGGAAGTTGGCAAACGCCTCCACCGACGGATACTCGTCCAGCTCGTCCGTGTATTCCCCGCAGCCCAGGGCCGCCTCCTCGCGATAGCCGCCCCTCTCGCCCATCGAGAACTCGACCCAGAGGTCGTCCGCCGCGCGACCGCCCCCCAGCTGCCAGCGCCCATTCACCAGCTTCGCCACCCCGACTTGCTCGACCAGGCTGCCGCCGTTGATCTGGAGCCGCACCGTGCCCGAGATGTAGGCCAGGCAGGGCGACCCCATGGGCACGTCCGCATAGCTCCGGACAAACGGCGCGTCGAAGTCGAGAGCGGTTCCGTCCAGGCGGACATGCACGATGTCGCCAATCTCGAAGCCATTGCCCGTCAGCGCCGGATACGCCCCCGCATAGAACCGGAACCCGCCATACTTGTCAATTTGCGCCACCTGGCAGCTCACCGGCGGCACCGCTGGCGCCGCTTGCGCCACAGCAGGCGATTCCCTGCCCTCCCGCTGGCACCAGCCGCCCAGAATGCCCAGCAGAACCAGCAGCACCAGCACGGCAATGCCTGCCACCAGGAACGCAGTCCGCCTCCCCTTGCGCGCGGAAGCAGTGGAATCGACAAGCTTGGTTGACGTCATGGCATGAAATCTCCTTGTGTCCGCGATTGTCCTCTCCCCCACCCTTCGAGGCAATCCCAAACCACATTGGCCCCTCGCAACGGGTGTGAGCAAAAAGTGTGAGGTACGGGCGATTGCCCTGGGGGCGCGGGCGGCCCGCCCGCGATGTTCCCTGGGAACCCCCTCCCCCCCCGCAAAACCCCGCCCCCCGCCCGTCGCCTGTCGCAATCCGGATGTCGCAAGCCGCTAGTCGGAAGTCCCAAATCTCACGCAAAGCCGCAGAGTCGCAGAGGGAAAACCAGCTGAAAGGTTGAAGCGCTGAATCGCCTGCCATCGACAGCATACGATGTCGTCGGCTTCGTCGATTTCGTCGGCATCGTCGAATCCGTTTTCCATTGAATGGAAGTATGTTTGGCCTTTTTTCCAGACAATGGAAACATGTTTCGGCGGTTTTTCCAGACAATGGAAACATGTTTCGCGGTCCGCATTCAAGCGAAGGGAAGTGAGTTTGGCGCGAGAGGTAAGCTCCAGTTGATGTGGCAACGGCTACCGGTCGACCTCCCCCCCTTTCCGTCCCCCATCCTCAAACAGGTCCGGGCCTTTCAAAAACCAACCGATGCTCTCCCAAAGGAGCTGGACATTACATCGGAATCGACGGGAATGACGCTCGACGGAACCCTGCCCTGGCCGCATGGGTTGGCAGCTACGGGAGTGAAGAACCGTCGGCCAAGTCTTCGAACAGCGTCTTGAGCTTTTCGTGCGTGACGGGCTTCGCGAGGACCCGCGTGAAAAGGTGCATGTCGTGAGTGGCTTCCACCTCCACGTCCGCCGTGATCGCCACGAGCGGGACGTTCGCGAACCGCGGGTCGGCGCGCAGGTTCTCGGCGAGCTTCTGGCCGTCCATTTCGGGCATCCAGATGTCGCTGAGGACGATGTCGGGGGTCCAGTCGGCCATGGCTTCGAGGGCCTTGGCGCCGTTTTCCGCATAGCGGATTTCGCCGACCCCGAGCTTGCCCAGGTGGATGCCGAGGACCTTGCGGTTGAGGGCGATGTCGTCCACGACCAGCACCGACTTCGGGATGCCCGCGGGCTTCGCCGGCTTCGCGGGCGCGGCCGGCGCCGCCGGCACCGGCGCTTCGGTCGTCTCCAGCCCCGGGATCTCGATGGTGAACCGCGTGCCCTCCCCGACGCGGGTGTCGACGGCGATGGTACCCCCGGCGCTGTCCACGAGCCGCTTGACGATGGGGAGCCCCAGCCCGGTCCCCTTCGCGGGGTTTCCGGCCTGGTCGTGCATGCGCGAGGAGATGTCCTGCACGAACGGGTCGAACAGCCGGGCCATCTTCTCCGCGGAGATGCCGCACCCCGTGTCGCGCACCTCGATGCGCAGCGTGGCCGTCTCCGCCCGCCACCCGTACTCCACGGCAATCCGCCCCCCGCGCGTGAACTTCACGGAGTTCCCGACCAGGTTGATCAGGATCTGGCGCATCCCCTGCCGCGACAGCCGCAGCGCGGGAATCTCCCCCTCGCTCGTCTGGTGCACGGTGAAATCGACCTCCTTGTCCTTGAGCCGGTGCCCGAAAATCGCCGGCAGCTCTCCGGCGAGCTCCGCCACGCGGCACGACCCGGCGCGCATGTCCATCGCCCCGGTTTCGAGCTTCGAGAGGTCGAGGATGTCGTTGATGAGGTCGAGCAGCGCCGTCGCGCTCGCGAGGATGCCCCGCACCCACTCCCGGCGCCTGGCCTCGTTGGCGTCCTCCTCGGAGAGGAACTCGGCGAACCCGATGACGGCGTTGAGTGGCGTGCGCAGCTCGTGGGACATCATGGCGAGGAATCGCGACTTGGCCATGGCGAGCTCGTGGGCCTGGCGGGCGGACTCCTGGGCGAGCCGCGCCTGCCGCTTGAGCAGGACGATGAACGAGACCGCGTAGATCAGCAGCAGGATCCCCAACATCCCCGCCGCGCTCGCCACGTACTCCTTGAGTTCCTCGTCCGTCAGCCCGAAAAACGTCCTTTCCGCGAGACGCCCCGCGGCGGCGGCCATGAACATCTCCTGCCACTGCTGGGCGGGGATCCGTTCCATGGTCTTGCGCAGGATGGACGTGAGCTCGTTCGGCGTGGAGGGGTGCGTGAGCATCACGAACTCGGTGCGGAAGTCGTCGGCCCCGTAGAGCTCGCTGCAAGACTGCGGCACGGGCAGCGAAAACACGTCCACCGCCCCGTACGCCGATGCGTCCGGCCGCTCCGGGTAGGGGATCCAGAAATCCGTGTCCCCGCGCATGAACTTGGCCTCGGCCGTCTGGATGCCCGTCTGGGGCGCGACTTCGAACTTGAGCCCCGTGTGCCGCGCCAACTCCTCCAGCAGCGCTTTCGGCAGGCCCATCGGGCGTCCCTTTTCCTCGCGCACGGGGAACGGCCACGGCGAAAAATCGATCACGATCGGATTGGGGTCCGCCGCGCGGCGTTCGAGCCATTCCGACTCCTGGAACGTCAGCTCGCTCATGTCGCTGTGGGCGCCGTAGTGCTTTTCGCTGATGAGGCGCATGTACTTCGGCGAGTCGTCGCACACCACGTCCAGCGCCTCCTCCAGGTCGCGGAACAGCTCCGGCTTGCCCTTCGCGCAGACCAGGTACATCGGGTGCGACGCGTAGAGCCGCAGCGCCCGCTCCTGGTCCAGCTCCTGCATCTCGATGTTGACGCAGCCGTCCAGCTCCCCCGAGAAGTACGCGGCCAGCAGCTCCCGGTTCGACAGGAACTCCCGCAACTCCACCTCGTGATGCTTCTCCTCCTGCCGCTGCTTCACCCGCTGCGCGCTGAGCGACCCTGCCAGCAACCCGATCTTCATCCCCTTCCACGTCTCCGGCCTCCCCGCCTGGTAGGGACTGTCCGGCCGCGCCCACAGGTAGACCCGCAGCATCCCGATCGGCGTGTGGGGGAACTCCAGCGCCTTCCCGCGCGCCGGACTGAACCCCAGCCCGCCCACCAGGTCCAGCCGTCCGGCCTTCACGTCGCCGACGCTCTCGTCGTAGTCCCCGTACACGTAGTCCGGCGTCCAGTGCGTGATCGCGCACAGCGAGCGGATCCAGTCCTCGATCAGCCCCGACCGCGTCCCGTCCGGCGCCACCTTGAACAAATCCCCGCGGCTGTAGGCCGCGATCCGCACCCGCTTCGCCGGCCGCCGGATGCCCAGCAGCTCCTCGCGCCAGCCGTCGTAGCGCTCGATGTTGTCGATGTACCACTCCCGGTACGCCGCCGACAGCCGCTCCATCAGCTCCGGGCGGTCCTTGCGCACCGCGAAATACACGTTGCGCATCCCGATCGGCACGATTTCCTCCAGCCCCTCCGGCCGCTTCCCGTAGGGCGTGTAGAGGAAGAGTGCGTCCACCTCCCCGGCCTTCAACGCCTCCACCGCCCCCTCGCTCGTGCGGTACTCCACATATTCCGGCTCCAGGTTCGCGTGGGCGAAATAACTCTCCCGGTCGGGGTTCATCCCCTGCGACACCGGCGAATAGGCCACCTTCATGCGCGGCCAGTCGGTGATCTTCATCGAGAGCATGAGGTCCGCCCGGTCCGGCGTCGCATACAGCGCGTAATGCATTTTCCCCAGCGGCTGGCGCGGGAAATCGTAATCCTCCAGCAACTTCGGCGTCCGGAACGCCGAACACACCACCTCCGCGTTCGAGGCGGCCATCATCCCGTCCGGCCCGAACTCCGCCTCCATCGGCTCCACCCCGGCCAAGGCGAACACCTCCCCCATCACCTTCCGGCAGAACTCCACGTCCGCCGCCGCCCAGTAATCGATCGCAGGGTCCCGTTCGCACGGCGCCACGACGACCGTTTCCCCCCTCGCCCCCCCCGCGCCGACGATCCACGCCCCGGCCGCCAGCACCCACGCCGCGGCCGCCTTCCAAAACCCGACTTGTCGTATATGTTTCATGTTGCGTTTGGATTTTACACTTCCCCACTCCGCCTTCAAGCCCTTTCCCCCCGCTTCCCCGTCCTGGTTTGCCCGGGCGCCTGCCGTGCCAGGAGCAAGGATCCGCCCGCCGCTCCTCCCGCCGTCCCCGCCAATCCCCCTCGCCCAGCCACAACGCCCGCGCCTCCGACACCAACTCGGCCTCCCCCTCCCCCGCACTCTCGTACGCCCACAACGCAAAATCCCCGGCAAACCTCGCCCGCTCCGCCGCCGAAAGCTCCCTCCGGCGCAGCTCCTCCCCCACCACCCGCCGCCGCAAATCGCCCACGACCAGCTTGGCGCGCGGATCCACCGCTTCCCGGTGGCCGCGCTCGAGGTTGTCGAACACCGTCACTTCGTGGCCCCCGTCGCACAGCATCTCCGTCATCACGCTCCTGATGTAGCCCGAACCGCTTGTCACGAATATCCTCATGGCCTCATCCTACCCCGCCCCCCTCCCTCTGCAATCCCAACTTCCCGACTTCCCGCCCGCGTTTTTCCGACGCCCGGCTCCCATTTTTCACTTTCCACTTTCCGTCGTCTTGCTACACTTTCCCCCGTCCTTTTCACTCGACGAGGAAACCCATGAAATACACCTCTTCGCCCGCCGCCTCCCGCATCCGGGCCGACTCCTCCCAGCCCGGCAACCCTTGATTTTCCCCACACGTTGAAATGATCAAACCCATTCCTTCCCACTCCCACGCCCCCTTGACCCCCTACCTCTCCCCGCTGGCGGTCTGGGCCCTCTCCTTCGGCTGCTCCATCGGCTGGGGATCGCTCGTGATGCCGGGGATGACGTTCCTCCCGGTCGCCGGGCCGCTCGGCACGATTCTGGGAATGCTGCTGGGAACGGCGGTGATGCTCGCCATCGCCTCGTGCTACCACTACCTGATCCAGCGCCACCCCGACGCCGGCGGCGCCTACAGCTATGCCAAGCGCCTCTGCAACCACGACCACGGCTTCCTCTGCGCATGGTTCCTCGTCCTCGCCTACGTTGCCATCATCTGGGCCAACGCGACGGCGCTGGCGCTGATCGGCCGCAACTTCCTGGGCGGCCTCTTCCAGGTCGGCTTCCGCTACACCGTGGCGGGCTACGACATCTACGCCGGGGAACTCGCCCTCTGCGTGGGTGTGATGGCGGTGGTGGGCGCGGGCTGCTGCCTCGGCCGCAAGACGCTCGCGGCGCGCGCGCAGACGGTCCTTTCGCTGCTCCTCATGGCCGGCATCCTGGTCGCGCTGGGGGCGGTGCTGGGGCGCCGCGGCGGTTTCGACGGGGTGTTCGCCCCGGCCTTCGCGCCGGGCAACAAGGGGTGCGTGGCGCAGGTGGTGTGCATCCTGGCGCTGGCGCCGTGGGCGTTCGTGGGGTTCGAGTCGGTGTCCCACTCGGTGGAGGGATTCCACTTCCCGCGGCGCCGCGCGTTCGGCATCATGGCGGCCGCGGTGGGGTGCGGCTTCGTGGCCTACGCGGGGCTGACGGTGGTGGCGGCCTGCGCGCGCCCGGAGGGGTTCGCCGACTGGCCCGGCTACGTCGCGGCGCTCCCGGACCTCCCGGGACAGGAGGGCCTCCCGGTCTTCTACGCGGTGGAGTCGGCCCTCGGCCGTCCGGGCTTCGTCCTCCTGGGGGTCACGACGATGGCGGCGGTGCTGACGGCCCTGATCGGCTACATCGTCGCCGCGAGCCGCCTGCTGCACGCGCTGGCGCACGACGGCATCCTGCCCGCCTGGTTCGGCACGCTGACGCCCGACGGCAACCCGCGCAACGCGCAGTTCTTCCTGGTGGCGATCTCGTGCGCGGTGCTGTTCGTGGGACGGACGGCGATCGGGTGGATCGTGGAAGTGACGACCATCGGCGCCTGCATCGTCTACGGCTACGTCGGCTTCTGCGCGTTCCTCCAGGCCCGCGCCGACGGCCGCCGCGCCATCGCCGTGTGCGGGCTGGCGTCGGTGGCGGCGTCGGTCGCCTTCGCCATCTACTTCCTCGTGCCGAACGCCTGGACCGTCGAACCCTTCGCCCCGGAAGCCTACCTCGTCCTCTCCATCTGGAGCATCCTCGGCTGCCTCTACTTCCTGCGCGTCTTCCGCGCCGATTCCCGCCACCGTTTCGGCAGGTCCATGCTCGTCTGGGTGGTCCTCCTGGCCCTCATTTTCTACGCCGCGCACATGTGGGTTCGCCAGGCCAACCACCGGGCCGCCATGTTCCTCATCCGCGACGTCGAAACCCGCCATGCCGCCGCCGGGGCCGCGGCCGACCCCGACACGCCCGCCTTCGCCGAGATCGTGCACGACGACCTCGAGGAGGCCATCAACCTCTACCAATCCTTCCAGTTCGTCCTCGTCGTCCTGTCCCTGAGCGTCCTGGGCGCCATCTTCGCCACCATGTCGCGGCGCGAACGCGAGGCCACCCGCGCCAAGTCCTACTTCTTCTCCACCGTCTCCCACGACCTGCGCACCCCCCTCAACGCCATCATCGGCTACTCCCGACTCCTCCGCATGGGCCCCGGCAGCACCGAAGAACGCGACCGCGCCCTCGACTCCATCGTCACCGGCGGCAACACCCTCCTGCAGCTCGTCGACGACATCATCGACCTCTCCCGCCTCGAAGCCGGCCGCACCGGCCTCCACCCCGTCCCCTGCGACTCCTCGCGCCTGCTCGCCGACCTCGCCGACGCCTTCCGCACCGGCGCCAGACCCGGCGTCGACCTCCGCTGGAAGACCTCCGGCCTGCCCCTCCTCGTCATCGACCCCGCCCGCCTGCGGCAAATCGCCTTCAACCTCGTGAGCAACGCCGTCAAGTACACCGAGGAGGGCCACATCGAAGTCCGGGCGACCTGGACGCGCACGGGGGAAAGCGACTTCGGCATCTACCTCCTCGAAGTCGAAGACACCGGCATCGGCATCGGCCACGAAGACCTCGCCCGCATCACCGAGGCCTACGTCCAGGTCGGCTCCAATCTCGCCAAATTCGCCCGCCACGGCGGAACGGATCTGGGCCTCGCCATCTGCCGCCGGTTCGCCGAAAGCCTCGGCGGTTCCCTCGTCATCTCCTCCGTGCTCGGGCAGGGCTCCACCTTCACCATCGAAGTCCCCGAAGTCCAGCTCGCCCCCCCCGGCGCCCTCCCCGCCCCCGAAGCCCCCGCGCCGGCCCCCGTCCCCCCCCAGCCCGCGCCCGCCGCGGAACCCGCGC
>JAFTAH010000051.1 GCA_017458625.1 Kiritimatiellia bacterium
ACAAGGCTAGCGCATTTTGCGAAAATGTGTGGCCACAAGGTTCGGAGGTGCGACATCCTGTCGCGCCCAAATGAATTGCGCGGCTGGAAGCCGCACCTCCGGAAGCCGCCCGCCAAATGGCTACAGTAATTTGAAAACCGCTCTAGGGGGCAGCGCATCAAGAAGCGGCGGGGCGAAGAAAAAACGCGTCTGGGGACGGCGATTCGGGTTGAGGCGGGGGAATGGATAAGGTAGAGTGCGGGAACGGAGATTATTTCCATGAGTCCAAATTGCCACTTCCGCCAACCTGCCAGAGCCCTACGCGTCGGAATCGCGGGGGTGTGGATCGCCCTCGTCCTGTTGGCGGGAACGGAATGGGCGCAGGCGGTGATGCTGTCGGACGTGCGCGTAGAGCCCATCGGGGAGATGGGGGTGAACGCGGGCCAGGTGCTGTCGATGGTGCGGATGCGGCCTGGCGCGGAGCTGGACCGGGGGGTGCTCTCGGAGGACATCCGGCGGCTGAAGGAGTGCGGGCATTTCTCGTATGTGGAGAGTCGGCTGGAAAGCCGCGCGGACGGTTCGGGGGTGGACCTGGTGCTACGGGTGCAGGGGCGGCCGATCATCCGGGAGCTGACCATCGAGGGGGCAGAGCATTTCTCGAACAAGAAGATCCGAAAGCTGCTGGACATCGGGTCGGGGGACCGCGTGGACGGGGCGACGCTGGGCGAACGCGCCATCGCGGTGCGGAACGAGTACCGCGACGACTACTATCCGAACGCAAGGCTGCGCTGGGCGCTGACGCCGGTGGAGGGCGACCCGACGCACGTGGACGTGAAGATCGAGGTGGACGAGGGGGAGCGGATGTTCGTCCGCAAGATCAAGTTCGAGGGGCTGCATGCGGTGAAGCCGCGGGCGTTGCGCAAGCTGATGACGCAGAAGCAGTCGAGCTGGCTGAGCATCTTCAACAACGATGGCGAGTACCTGCCGGCGGCGCTGCTGGCGGACCGCGACGTGATCCGGAAGGCGCTGATGGACGCGGGACATCTGGGGGCGGAGGTCGGGGCGCCGACGTATGTCCGGGTGAACAAGAAGAAGATCGACGTGACGTTCGTGATCGACGAGGGGCCGCTGTACACGCTGGACGACTGGCGCATCACGGGAATGACGACGTTCGCGCCGTCCGAGGTCGAGGGCGGCATCGTGGCGCGGCGCGGGGAGTCGGCCTCGCTGGAGGCCATCCAGCAGAGCGCGCAGAACATCTCGGACTTCTACGGAACGCGGGGCTACATCCGGACGACGGCCGACCCGCGGATCGCGCTGGACGCCACCAACGGGACGGCGCGGGTGACGTACGCGGTGAAGGAGGGGACGCTGGCCTACATCTCGGACATCGACATCCGGGGCAACTCGATCACGAAGGACAAGGTGATCCGGCGCGAGATTCTGGTGGCGCCGGGCGGGGTGTATGACGAGCCGCGGGTGAAACGCAGCGAGAACCGTCTGCGCAACATGGGGTATTTCTCGTTCGTCCACGCCTATCCGGAGGCGACCGCCGTCTCGAACCAGTACCGGCTGGTCTACGAGCTGGAGGAGAAGCCCACGACGGCCAGCATCATGTTCGGGGTCGCGTTCTCGTCGGTCGACCACCTGATGGGGCTCGTCACGTTCAACCAGGGCAACTTCGACCTGTTCGGCTGGCGGAACCACTTCCGGGGCGGCGGCCAGAAGCTGCAGGCGAGCGTGCAGGCCGGGTCGCGGCGCAAGGACGTGGACGTCTCGTGGGTGGAGCCGTACTTCCTGGACAAGCGCCTCTCGTTCGGACTGGGCGGCTTCTGGCGGGACATCGGCTACTATTCGAGCGAGTACGACCAGCGGAACATCGGCGGGCGCACCACGTTCGGGCTGCCGCTGACGTCGTTCGACCGCCTCAACCTGACGTACTGCCTGGAACAGATCGAGATCTACGACGTGAGCACGAATGCCTCGGCCTGGGTGTTCGACGAGGCCGGCAAGCGGATGAAGAGCTCCGCGACTCTCGAGCTCGTCCGCGACACGCGGGACCGGCAGTTCCTGGCGACGCGCGGGTTCCGGGCGTCGGTGGCGGGGTCGCTGGCGGGCGGGCCGCTGGGGGCGGAGACCGACCACTACGGCTTCTCGGCGGCCTATTCGCAGTATGTGCCGCTCTGGTTCGGCCACGTCTTCAACCTGCGGGGTGGCGCGCGCATGGTCAAGGAGTTCGGCGACTCGGAGACCGTGCCCATCTTCGACCGCATGTTCCTGGGCGGCCCCATGAGCGTGCGCGCCATCAAGAACCGCAAGCTGGGCCCGCGCGACGAGGAGAACGATGCGCGCGGCGGGCGCTCCTCGGCCAACGTGACCGCCGAATACACCTTCCCCATCTTCCCCATCGTGCGCGGGTGCTTCTTCTACGATGGCGGCATCGTCTGGCAGGGGCTCTTCGCGGAGGAGGTCAACGAGAAGGTGCCCGTCATCGGCGATGGCGAATGGGGCGACGGCGCCGGTCTCGGCCTCCGGCTCGACATCCCGGGCTTCCCGTTCCAGCTCGACTACGCCTGGCCCATCCATCATGACGAGGGGCTGCCCGACACGGGACGTTTCTCCTTCAACATCGGCTACAACTTCTAGCGCGAAAGGCAGGCAGACATGGACACGCAAGCCCTTTTTGCCGAACGCATCGGGGGCCGGAACTTCGGTCTCGGCACGGAAATCTACAAGTTCGAGAAGATCAAGCGGGCCAAGCGGGCGGCGCTTCAGGCGCATCCCGGGCGGGAGATGCTGGATTTCGGGGTGGGCGAGCCGGACCAGATCGCCCCGGCCCCCATCCGGCGCGCGCTGAAGGGGGCGGTGGACGACCCGGCCAACCGGGGCTACGCCGACAACGGCATCGCGTGCTTCAAGGAGGCGGCCGCACGCTACATGAGCGACTTCTTCGGCGTGACGGACCTGGATCCGGCCACCGAGATCAACCACACCATCGGTTCCAAGTCGGCGCTGGCGATGCTGCCGCTGTGCTTCGTGAATCCAGGCGACGAGGTGCTGCTGACGGTGCCCGGCTATCCGGTGCTGGGCACGCACGCGAAGTATCTGGGGGGCAGCGTCGTGAAGGTGCCCCTGGAGCGGCGGAAGCACTTCCTGCCGGACCTGGCGGCGCTGGAAAAGCGCGACCTGTCGCGGGTGAAGCTCTTCTATGTCAACTATCCCAACAATCCGACCGGGGCCGCCGCCAGCCCTGCGTTCTTCGACGAACTGATCGACTTCGCGCGTCGCCATGAGCTGCTGATTGTGCAGGATGCGGCCTATGCGACGCTGACCTACGGACGCCAGGGACCGCTGTCGATTCTGTCGCGGCCGGGGGCGAAGGAGGTCGCCATCGAGCTCCACTCCATGAGCAAGGCCTACAACATGACGGGATGGCGGCTCGGCTTCGCGACAGGCGGCGCGCCGTTCGTCAAGGCGCTGGCGGAGGTCAAGGACAACATGGATAGCGGCCAGTTCAAGGCCATCCAAGTGGCCGCCTGCGCGGGCATCGCCGACCGCCGCCTGGCCGACCGCATCTGCGCGCACTACCGCCGCCGGCTCCGCGCCCTGGTCAAGGTGCTGCGCGGGGCCGGATTCAAGGCCACCATGCCGGGCGGCACGTTCTACCTGTACGTCGAAGCGCCGAAGGGAACGCGCGATGGCCACATCTTCGCGACGGCGGAGGAGGCCAGCCAGTATCTCATCACCGAGCAGAGCATTTCGACGGTGCCCTGGGACGACGTGGGGCATTTCCTGCGGTTTTCGGCCACTTTCGAGTCCGCCGGGCCCCAGGATGATGCCCGGGCCCTCGCCCTGCTGGCCGAACGGCTGGCCGCCGCCGGACTTGTGTTCTAGGCGTCGAGCGGGGCCGGAGGCAGGACATGGGCCCATCTGGGAACAAGCGCCGCGTGCTGGTCGGCCTGAGCGGCGGTGTGGATTCCAGCGTCGCCGCCCTGCTGTTGCTGGAGCAGGGCTACGAGGTGGTTGGCGTCTCCATGAAGCTCTGGAATGACGCCCTGCCGCTACCGCACGCGCAGGGCAAGACGGCGGCCGCAGTGCCGAGGGGCGATGCGTGCTTTGGTCCCGGCGAGGCCGCCGACCTCGAAGCCGCGGCCGCCCTCTGCTCGCGCCTGGGTATTCCCTATCGCCAGTTCGATTGCAGCCGGGAATATGGCCGGTTCATCCTCGAAAACTTCCGCAGCGAATATCTGGCCGGCCGCACGCCCAATCCCTGCGTGCGCTGCAACGCCATCGTCAAGTTCGGCTTTCTGCCCGAGGCGGCGCGGGCGGCGGGCATCCCGTTCGACTTCTTCGCGACAGGCCACTACGCGCGTGTCGAGCCCGGCCCGGACGGACGGATGCAGTTGCTGCGGGCGGCGGACCGGGGCAAGGACCAGTCCTATTTCCTCTATCGGCTGTCGCAGGCGCAGCTCCTGCGGCAGCTGTTCCCGCTGGGCAACCTCCGCAAGACCGAGGTGCGGGAGAAGGCGCGGGCGGCCGGACTGGCCGCCGCCGACCGTCCCGACAGCCAGGATTTTTATGCGGGGGACCGGGCCGACCTCATCGGCGAGCCCGGGCGGCAGGGCGAGTTCGTCGACGCGGCCGGGCAGGTCCTGGGCCATCACGACGGCTATTGGCAGTTCACCATCGGCCAGCGACGCGGCATCGGCATCGCGAGACCCGAGCCGTACTACGTGGTGGCCATCGATGCCGCCCGCAACCGGGTCGTCCTGGGAACGGAGCGGGAGGCCTGGGTGCCCTCGTTTGTCGTCCGGGACCTGGTCTGGACCTCCGTCGAGGCCCCGCCTGCCGAGGCCGCGCTGAAGATTCGCTCGGGCGGCGAGCCCGTGCCCGGGGCTCGGCTGGAGCCGCTGCCCGACGGCACCTTGCGCGTCACCCCGCCCGCCCCGGGCCTGCGCGGCGTCGCGCCTGGCCAGAGCGCCGTCTTCTACGATGGCGACCTGCTGCTGGGCGGCGGCATCATCGCCTAGTGTGCTGTCCTGTAATTTACCGTCCCAATGAATGGCCCCAATGATTCGTCGTATCGGATGAAACCTGCTGATTGATGAAAACACTTGGGAACCTATTTTGAGGACAGCATACCAGATATCAGATATCTAGAAGTCTAGAGTGGTTCTAATTATTCTGTAGCCGTTTCGGTTGCGCACGGGCACAGGCTGGCGGTCGCAGGAAACTGCGCCCCTCCCGCTGTGCCCCAGCGCGGGAGGGACGCAATTATAGCGTCCGGCGGGCTATACTTTTCATGGAACCGCTCTAGGATGCTAGCCTTTCCGCCTTCTCGGCGGCCGAACCTTTTTGGGGGGCGTGGAAAAAGGTGGAAGAGGGGCGGAGGGCTGTGGTAGGATTCACCGGTCTGGGGGAACAACAGCAACGAGGTACAGCATGAGCAAGTGGTCGAAGATTGGATTGACGGGCGTTGGCGTTCTGGCGCCGGCGGCGGTCTGGGCGCAGGAGGTTGCGGCGGAGGCGGCGGAGTCCGCTCCGGCAGTCGCATCGGTTGCGCATACGCTCAAGGAACTCTGGCTGACGGGCGGTTGGATCATGTATGTGCTGGCCGCACTGTCGGTCATCGGCCTGGCCCTCATCCTCTATTATCTCGTGGTGTTGCGGTCGTCGGCGGTGGCCCCCGCCACGCAGGCGCTCCGCCTCCGCGACCTGCTGAAGGACAGCCGGTTCCGGGATGCCCGCGAGCTTTGCGAATCAGGGAATACGGCGCTGTCCTCCGTGGTTGGGGCCGCCCTGGACTTCCTCAAGGACAACCCGAATGGCCGTCCGGAAATGCTCAAGGACATCATGGAAAGCGAGGGGGCGCGCCAGGCTGGACGCCTGCAGAACCTGGCCCACTACCTGATGGACCTCGCCTCGGTCGCGCCCATGATCGGGCTGCTGGGAACCGTCATCGGTCTGCTCAAGGCCTTCAACACGGTGGCGTTCGACGTGGCCCAGGCCCAGCCCGTGGCCCTGGCGGCCGGCGTGGGGCAGGCCCTCGTCACGACCATCGCGGGCTTGCTGATCGCGATTCCGGCAATGATCGTCTACTCGCTGTTCCGCGGGCACGTCACCAAGCTCGTCGGTTCTCTGGAACGGGCGTCTAGCGATCTCTACGCGGTGCTGGCCGGCGAGCTGTCCGAGACGGCGGGGACGCCCAGCGCGGGGCCGGCGCCCAGCGCGACGCCGCCGCCGTCGTCGGGCAGCGTGTTCAAGTTTCCGTAGCGTCGTTCGGAGCAGTCCATGAACTTCCGTAAGAGTCTTTCGGGCGATGGCGGGGGCGGCATGCCGATGACCGCCATGATGGATGTCGTGTTCATCCTCCTCAGCTTCTTCGTGACGAGCCAGATCTTCGCGCAGTGGGAGACGGAGGTGGACGTGACGTTGCCAACGGCGGAGACGGGCACGGCCCCGCAGCGCCTGCCGGGCGAGGTCATCATCAACGTGCTGCCGGATGGCACGGCGGTCGTCAACGCGCAGACGATGACGGACGAGTCGCTGCGCGGGATGATGGGCCGGCTGGTCCAGCTCTACCCGGGGCAGCCGGTGCTGCTGCGCGCGGACAAGGCCACACCCTACGAGCATGTGATTCGCGTGCTCGACCTCTGCCGCCAGGTGGACATCTGGAACATCTCCTTTGCCACGCTGGCCCCAGGCAGCGCGGAGTAGGTCCCCGCGTTGCTCATTCTCGCTTTTCGGTGCCCAACCAATTCCCGGGCGAACCTTTCTGGAGCGCAATGACATGAAGAACAATAGTCCATATTCCTTGGTGTCCTTTTTCGCCCTTGGGGCGAGTCTGCTGCTGGCGATGGGGACGGCGGCGCTGGGGCTGACGGCGGAGGAGCAGCTGCGCTTCGCGGACGGCATCTATCTGCGGGGCCTCTACGAAAGTGCGCTGGCGGAGTATGTGGCGTTCGTGCGGGAGTTTCCCAACTCGTCTTCCGCGGATGCCGCCTACTATCGGATTGGCGAATGCTATCGGCAGGTCGGCAACCGCGCCGGGGCGGACCGCTTCTACGCGAAGGTCGCCAACGAGTTTCCGGCGTCGCCGTTTGCCGCCCGCGCCGCGCTGCGCCGCGCCGAGATCGCCACCGCCGACGAGCGCTATGGCGACGCCGTCGACATCGCGAGCGCCCTGGTCAAGGCCAACGACGACGGCTCCGCCCCGTTCGCCTCGCCCGACGACCTCGCCTCCGCCCTCTATTCGCTGGCCTCCGCCCAGACCCGCCTCGGCCATCCCGAACTGGCCGGCGACGCCTTCAAGCGGATTCTGCAGGAGACCCCGAAGTCGCCCTACGCGGCCTATGCCGCCCTCGACCTCGCCTCCCTCCAGGCCCCGCGCGCGACCTCCAAGAACGCGATTGCCCAGGTGGATGCCTGGTTCCAGCAGGCGGCGGATTCGGCCGCCTCCGCCTCCGCCAAGGCCGAGGCTCTCTTCCGGCATGGGCAATGGCGCTACAGCCGTCAGGAGTGGCGCGATGCCGCCGACATCTTCCAGCAGCTGCTCGTGGAGTTTCCCGATTCGCCGCGCGCCCCCGCCGCCACGCTGGCCGCCGGCTGGGCCCTGCTCCACCTCGACGATGCCGCCGCCGCCCTGCCCGTCGCCGAGGCCGCCATCGCTGCCGCCACCGATGCCCCGTCCCATGCCGCCGCCCTCTATCTGCGAGCCAACGCCTTCCGCGCCCTGGGCCGCAGCGGCGAGGCCCTCGCCGACTACAATGCCATCCTGGCCACCCATGCCGACGCCCCCTCCGCCCCGTTCGCCGCCTTCGAGCTCATGACCCTCCATTTCGCCAACCGCGACTTCGAGAAAACCCTCTCCAACCTCCCCCCCAATCCCCTGCCGGAACAGCTGCCAGACATCCTCTGGATGCGCGCCGAGGCCGAAAATGCGCTCGCCCGCACCGACCTCGCCCGCGGCCACTATCGCGAACTGGCCGACAAGTATCCCGACGCCCCCCAGGCCCCGGACGCTCTCATGCGACTGGGCGAGATTGCCCGCGCCGATGGCCGCGCTGGCGAGGCCGCCGACCTCTTCCGCGACGTGGCCACCCGGTACCCCGCCGCGTCCGCCGCGCCCGCCGCGCTGCGTGCCTCCGCCCTTCTCCGACTCGACGCCGGGGCCCCCGCCGAGGCTCTCGCCGACTATGACGCCCTGCTGGCCCTTGCCCAGCCGCCACCCGCCGAGGTGCTGGCCGATGCCCGTCTCCAGCGCGCCCTCTGCCTGATTCGCGCGGGACGCTCCGCCGAGGCCGAACCCGCCCTGGCCGACCTGCTGGCCGAGACCGACCTGCCCGCCGCCATTCGCCCGCGCGCCCTCTACTGGCACGCCAGCCTCGCCGCCGCCGCCGAGCCCCCCCGCCCCGCCGAGGCCGAACGTGAATTCCGCGCCTGCCTGGCCGCCGGACCCGATGCCGACACCGAATCGCTGGCCCGGCTTGGCCTCGTCCTGGCCTTGCAGGCCCAGGACCGCGCCGACGAGGCCGCCGACCAGGCCGCGCTGCTCCTCGATTCGCCCGAGTCCATCGCCGCCCACCCTTCCCTCATCGAATGGCTCACCCGCCACCGCCTCGACCAGAACCGCCTCCGCGATGCCGCCACCGCCGCCCGCGCCCTGGCCACCCATTCCACCGATGCCTCCTGGCGACAGATCGCCTGCCTCCATCTCGGCCAGGCCTTCGAACAGCTCGAGCGCGCCGACGATGCCCGGGCCGCCTATGCCGCCGCCATCGCCCAGCCAGCCGCCACCCGCGAAGGCGCCGAGGCCCGTCTCCGCCTCGCCGCCCTCGAACTCGCCGCCGGCGAGTCTGCCTCCGCCGCCCGCCGCTTCGCCGATGCCGCCGAGGCCGCCACCGCCGACACCGACCTCGACCTCCGCGTCCGCGCCTACTATGGCCTCGCCCAGGCCGCCGAGGCCCAGCACGACCTGCCCTCCGCCGTCCGCCACTACATGTCCGTCGCCGTCCTCTTCGACGACCCCGAATGGTCCCCCCTGGCCCTCTCCAACGCCATCCGCCTCTACGATGCCAACGGCCAGACGGCCGCCCGCGATGCCGCCATCCGCGACCTCCGGACCCGCTATCCCGACTCCTCCTTCGCCCGCCAGCTCCCCCCCGAATGGGCCGCCGCCGAGAACGCTGCCGCCGACCCGGCCACCCCCTGATTCCTGGCTTCCCCGCGACAAGTTTTCCTAAGTCTTCCGCCCATGCCCTTCAACTGGTCCCTTCGCCCCTGCGCCGCCGCCTGCCACCTCTGCGGAACCGCCTTCGCCGACCGGCAGACCCTGCACAGCCGCCTGCTCTTCACCCGAGAAGGCTACGACCGCCAGGACTACTGCCTCGACTGCTGGCCCCGCCGCGCCGCCGATCCCGACGCCTCGCCCGCCGCCACCGAGGTCTCCGACTGGACCCACGACTTCCATGCCCCCCCGCCCAAGGCGGCCCCGCCCGTCCAGCGCGAGTCCGCCGAAGCCCTCCTGCGCCAGCTCATCGAGACCGACGACCCCGCCCAGGCGGCCCCGCTCTTCGTGCTGGCCGTCATGCTCGAGCGCCGCCGCATCTTCGTCGAGCGCCAGGTCGCCCTCCAGCCCGACGGCCGCCGCCTCCGCCTCTACGAACACCGCAAGACCGGCGAAACCTTCCTCATCCCCGACCCCAACCTCCGCCTCGCCGACCTCGAACCCGTCCAGCTCCAGGTCCTCTCCCTCCTCCAGGGCACGCCCTGAGTTTCCCCGTCGACTCACGGCAATTGGCGCGGCACCCTTTCCCTAGAGCGGTTTACGAAATACTGTAGTCGCAATGGGAGGGCCCGGCTTCGTCCGGGCCATGTATGGAAAGCGCACAAAACCTCCAATACGCGTTTTCAATGGCCGCGACAAAGCGCGGCCCTCCCGGAAATGGCCACACTATTTCGTAAACCGCTCTAGCTTTCGCATCACGCCCACGAGGGTCAGCTTCGCGGGCTTTCCACGGGCCCTGAGCCCCGCATAGAACTCGCTCAACACCGGATTTCGGTGTGCGGCCACGACCGCCGACATGTATAGGACGCGGGGACGGGGAGAAAGGCCGAAGGAATTTGGCCGCAAAGAACACAAAGAGCTCAAAGGGCGGCGCTGACGCGCCAGGGAGCGGGAAGAGCGGCGCGCTACGCGCGAAGTAAGAAGTAAGAAGGAAGAAGGACGAGAGACGAGTGACGAGAGAGGGAGGGCGGGTGGATGGCCGATTGCAGCTGGATGCACCCGAACGCAATCGAAATCAAAAAGCGCAAATTTACGTTTGATTCACCGTAAAATCACAGCGATTATGGGATGAAAATGGGCGCGGGAGGAGGGAGGCGGATTTGAGTTGAGCGGGGGTGAGGCGGGGGGGAGAGGACCAAACGAGGTCTTGTCCCTCTTTTTCCCCCATCATCTATGGGCCTTGTCCCCGGCATCATAATGGCCATTCCCCGCGTTTCCTTCTTTTGTAGGCCTTTGTTCTCTCAAGATGCGAATTTGCAGATGCTTGTAGAGACCCGATACTCGGTACGCATCCTCAACTGTTCTCTCCGCTTCGGAAATGGTCAGGCCAGCTAAACGAATGGCACCGATGTAGGGAAGCGTTACGGTCCCATCGGCAAGAATGCGGGCCTCAATCTGTTCCGTCTTCACGTCGTGCTGGGCGTCGCATACCCAGATTGTCTCCCCAGGCTGGAGACCATCATTTGACGTACGCGAAGGACTGCTCTGACATCCCGAGAACACAAGGATAGAAAGCAACAGCGAAGGCCAAACGAGGTCTGTCCTAGGCCTCCTTTTCTCAAGATTTTTTGGTTTCGCGGTGTTCATGGGAACCTTTGGGGTGTGGGTGGTGGAGGGCGAGGGAACGTCTAGCAGAAGGCGCGGCGTGAGGCAACGAAAAACGCGCCGCGCGCCCTCGGCGCGAGGGACGAGTGACGAGAGTGGGGGGGCGGGAAGGGGGGCGAGGGGGCGACGAAGCGACGGAAACGACGAAAGGAATGGGGCGGTGAAGAAATATGCGAAATTGTTTGAGAACAACCGTAAAATCGCAGCGATTTGTGGGGCGAAAATGGGGGGGGAGGAGGGGCGGGCGGATTTGAGTTGAGCGGGGGCGGGGTGGGGGGGGGGTAGGCTGCGGCTGTGGGTGGCGCCGACGTACGGGGCGGTGGTGCAGGGGGTGGCGTTGCGCGGCGGGGATGAGGTCAAGCGGTTCAATGTGGAGTCGGTGACGAGGGTGCGGCACACGTACATGGTGTCGGACATGCTGGTGCGGAGCGTCGGGAAGGGGACGCGGTCGCGGCTGAAGATCGGCGGGCTGGAGCTGCTGGCGCCGGAGTACACGCCGGAGCAGCGGGCGGTCATGGACGGGCCGGTGGCGTGGTAGGCGGGCGGGGCAGGGAAGGAACGCGGTCATGGCGGCGCTGGACGATCCGGATTTCCTCGACGACAGCCGCTGGGGCATGGACGGGGAGGGGGCGGCGACGGCGAAGGGGCCGCGCATCTATTCGGTCTTCGAGCTGGCACATCTGATCCGCTCGACGCTGCTTTCCGGCCCCCGCCAGAAGAACGTCCCCACTCTACCTCACTTCCGAGGAACAAGGGCCCGACCGCCGGGCGGGCCGTTCTGAGAGGTGCCGCGCTATCAGACTTGTATTGGTGGCGCGACAGGATGTCGCACCTCCGAACCTTGTGGCCACACATTTTCGCAAATTGCTCTAGAGGTCGCGCATGAAGACGCGAAGGCGGATGTGGAGCCATTTGCCACGCCAGTCCTTGTGTTCCACGCGGCCGAAAAGAAGCTTGCCGCCATCCATGAGATGCGCCAGGACCTCGTTCTTCTGCTGGGGGACGTAGCCGATCTTTTCCCCGTTGCCATTGAGGATGAGGATGGCGAGAGGATCTTGGGGATTGGCGGGTTCGCGACGGAAGGCGAGGACCGTGCCGGGGACGACGTCGGCGGTCTTGGCTTCGATTTCCTGCACGTGGGTGGTGCCGGCCACGGTGCAGTCG
>JAFTAH010000052.1 GCA_017458625.1 Kiritimatiellia bacterium
CCCCAGGCGTCTCCCTCGACCGCGAAAGGCCAAATGATATGTCTATATTTATATAGACATGCGATTTTCGACTGTTTTCAACAAACAAGGCCATTTTCTGCCCGTCCTCCATTGAAACCCTTACACTTTTTGCTCACACCCGGTGCCACTGCGTCCCGCTCTTTTTGCTGGTTTGAGTCCCGTCCCTTGGCTATACTCCGCCGTGCGTCCACCGAAGCCCACCCCCCCTAGGAGACCGCCATGTCATCGATTTCACGTTTCCGTTTCGTCGCCATCGTTGCTGCCCTTGCCTGCGCGGCCTTGCCCGCCGCCGCCGGCAACGTGAAGGTCGCCCGCTTCTGGCACAACCACCAGCCCATCTACTGGCCCGACTGGTCCAGCGAAGGCCACGTCCAGTTTGCCAAGGACTCCATCAATAACGGCGGCGCCCACCCGGCCAACAACCTGACCGACATCTTCGGCAACCATGATCGCGTCCAGGCCTACCAATACGGTCCGCGCGACTCCCTCGGCGGTTGCAACGGCAACGCCGGCTACGCCATCAGCTACTCCGGCTCCCTCATCGACAACGTCCGCTCCCTCGGCAGCGCCGGGATGCTTGGCTACGACTCCAACCCCTTCGCCGGCTACCAGGACGTGCGGGCGAACTGGGCCAACGGCAAGAAGCGCCTCGACATGGTCGGCTTCTGCTACCACCACGCCCTCGGTCCCGTTCTTCCCAAATCCGTCTTCCGCAAGGAAGTCCAGATGCTCAAGCAGTCCTCCTGGAAGGCCTGGGGCGGCTCCGAGGACGACCATTCCAAGGGCTTCTTCCCGACGGAAATGGCCTTCTCCGAGGAAATGATCGACGTTCTCGCCGACGAAGGCTACCAGTGGGTCATCGTCGCCTCCCACCACTTCTCCCGCACCTGCCCCACCTACCTCACGCACGAAGGCGCCGTCGCCTCCGCCAACTACAACATCAATTCCTCCGAACCCAACCGCGCCGACATGAACGGCCCCTCTCCGACCGACGGCTGGTGGTACGATTCCCCCAATCCCGGCAACTGCGCCTGGAACGTCGCCCCCTTCGCCTACCAGCTCCACAAGGTGCAGTACGTTGACCCGTGGGGCGAAAAGCCGACGAAAACCATGGTCGCCGTCCCCTCCGATGACGTGATTTCCTACAAGGCCGGCTATTCCGGCGCCACGATGGCCTACGCCGACCACATCGCCGTCGGAGCGACCGACGACAACCCCGTCATCGTCCTGCCCGCCACCGACGGCGACAACGCCTGGGGCGGCGGCGACTCCTCCTGGAAGGAATCCTGGCCTCAGTTCACCCGCGATGCCGCCGACCGCGGCTGGGACAACACCACCATCCAGGACTTCGTGGACGCCTACGGTTGGAAGGCCGACCTCCGCCACGTCGAAGACGGCGCGTGGATTTTCCCCGAAATGTGCTACGGTTCGCCCTACTTCCTCAAGTGGGTCGATCCCCCCTGCAACGCCAAGAACCTCGACGCCTGCTATCCCGGCACCCAGGTGGACCTCGAAACCCCCGGTTTCGCCCTGAAGTTCTGGGACTGGGCGCCCATCATCGCGGCCGCCAACTGGTGCGAAACCGCCGAACAGAAGCTCGGACGCGCCGACCCGTGGCGCATCGCCGCCCCGCATGAATCCACCGCCGACCCCAACGCCGCCGAGCGCGCGTGGCACATCTACCTCGCCGGCCTCGATTCCGGCTTCAACTACTACGGCGGTCTCGGCAACGACGACGAATGCAAGCCCCCGCTGGCCAACCTCCGCGCCATCGAACTGCTCCGCGCCAACGGCTGCGACCAGGCCGCCCTCGCCGCCACCGACACGGTCCCGCCCTCCATGTTCCGCCCGCAGCGCTTCCCCTACAACCCCGGCGGCTATACGTTCGGTTGGTTCAACTTCACCTCCCAGGACGGCAACTACCGCAAGAAAATGGGTTCCGATTTCTACGTCTGGACCCACGTCTACGACGTCTCCGGCATCCCCGAGGACGGCGTGAAGCTCTTCGTCCGCGCCGACAACGACGGTTACAACCCCGTCGACTCCATCCAGAACGAAACTTTCGCGGGCGGCGACGAAGTCGGCGAGTGGATCGAAATCCCCATGGAGAAGCGCACCCTTCCGAGTACCACCGAAGAACTTAACCGCCTCGCCGACAACGGCCAAATCAACTACGAGTTCGCCCCCGCGGCCGTCGCCGACTACTACTTCGCAAAGGTCACCCAGTTCCGCGGCCAGCTCGTCGACTACTACGTCGAAGCCCGCGACAACAAGGGCAACTGGACCCGTTCCGACATCCAGCACGTCTACGTCGAGGACGACGGTACGCCCGCCGAAGGCGGTGCCGGCGGCAAGAGGGCGTCCGCGTCCTTCTCGCCGGAAGCCCCCCTCGACACCGACGACATCACCGTCACGTTCGACGCCGGTACCAGCGCACTCGCCAATGCCGCCACCGTCTACTGCCTCTACACCTTCGACGCCGGCGCCACGTGGTCCGACAAAGCCATGACCCGCACCTCCACCAACACCTTCAGCCTCGGCTTCAAGGCGGGCGAAGGCGCCTACCTCAACGATTCCCCCTCCCTCTTCGTCTGCTTCCACGGCACGGTCGACGGCACCGAAGTCTGGGAATCCCGCAACGGCGCCAACTGGTCCGTCTCCATCGGCGACGCCGATGCGCCCGCCGACGGCGTGAAGATTACCCCCAACCCCGCCCAGGCCGGACAGTCCGTCACCGTGTCCTACTACCCCTCCGGACGTCCTCTCTCCGGCGCTTCCGCCATCAACGTCCACCACGGCTACAACGGCGCCAACTGGACCGACGTCCCCGGCGACGCCATGACCCTCGCCGGCTCCCACTGGGACTGCACGTTCGCCGTCCCCTCCTCCGCCTCGAACCTCGTCATGTGCTTCAACGACGGCTCCGCCTGGGACAACCACGACGGCAACAACTGGACCTTCTCCGTCACCGGCACCACCGTGCCCGTCGTTCCGTTCACCGGCGCCGCCAACGTCGCCTACGCTTCCGACGGCACGCAGGTTCCCCTCACCGTCTACTACAATCCCTCCGGGCGCGTCCTCGCCGGTGCCTCCTCCGTCTACGTCCACTACGGGCTGACCGACACCGATGGCAACACCGCATGGACCGTCGCCCCCGGCGCCGCCATGTCCTCCCGCGAAGGCGGCCTCTACTTCGCCGCCACCTTCACCCCGCCGCCCGGATCCAAGACCCTCACCGTCTGCTTCAACGACGGCACCGTCTGGGACAACAATTCCGAAGCCAACTGGAGCTTCGACCTCGGCAACCGCTATCCCGCCGTGCCCAAGGGCATCATCGTGACCTCCCACGAAGACGGCGATTCCGTGGACTCCGGCACCGCCGCCGTCTCCATCTCCGGCACCGCCTACGGCGTCACTGGCACCATCGTCTGGAGCAACGCCGCCAACGGCGCCACCGGCTCGTTCCCCGCCGCCGACACCTGGACCGTCAAGTCCATCCCCATCGCCCCCGGCAACAACTCCATCGGCTTCTCCGCCACCACCCCCGGCGCCAGCACCACCGTGACCGTCGCCGCCGACGAGGCCGCCAACTACGACTCCTGGACCTCCGGGTCCAACGAAGGCACCGGCTTCGGCGAGTGGCAACTGAGTCAGGACATCGTGGGCAGCGCCAGCCACTTCAAGGCCACCACCGCCAACAACGCCAACCTCGACATCGGCACCTCCGCCTTCGGCCTCTATGCCGCCAACGGAGAGATGGCGGAAGCCTTCCGAATCTTCGACACACCGCTGGCCGCCGGACAGACCCTCTACTGGACCTTCGAAAACAACTGGATTCTGGAAGACGGAACTCCCTGGCCCTACAGCGTCGGAAGCGCTCTCCAGACCGCCGAAGGCGCCACCGTCTGGCAGCTCTACTTCAACGGCGGCGAAGGCACCTACCACCAAGGGGCCGAAGGCGCCGCGACCGATTTCCCGTGGACGGGCACTGGCCTTGACATCGCCTTCACCATGACCTCCGACTCCGCCTACTCCGCCACGATTACCCCGGTTGCCTCCCCCTCCGCCGCCCAAACGTTCACCGGCACCGTCTCCGGTCCCATCAAACGTCTCCGCGTCTGGAACTACTCCGCCGGAACCAACGACAACTACAACCTCTACTTCGACAACCTCCAACTCGTCAAAGTTGAGTCCACCGACCCCGTGAACTGGGCCTCGGGCGTCCTGCTCGTCCGCGACTCCGCACAGCTGGAGATTTCGGGCTTCTCCCTCGACACCTCCACCGGCAACCTCGGCGTCACCCTCGACACCTCCGTTCCCGGTGCCACCTACTCCCTCTACGCCTGCACGAACCTTTTGGCCAATCCGCAAGTGTGGTCCCCCATAAATGGCACCGCCGTCACCGGCACGGGCTCCCCGCTCAGCCTCTCCCTTGCCGCCGCCGACCTCCCCGCCGGTCCGTTCGTCGCCATCCGCGTCGGCTACGTCGCTCCTTGACATCCCGTCGTTGCCTCCCCCCCTGCGCTCTTTGCGCTCCCCGCCCCTTCTCCTATGGTGCTGAAGCGCGATCAGCAGCGGCCTTGGCTTCCGGGTCGCGCGGCGCCATAGAACCCGAAGTTTGCCGGGCAAGTGCGGAAAAAAGGAGCGGACATGCAAATCGAGGGTGCCAATTTCGGGGAGCGGCAGGCGACGGCGGAGCTGGTGCGGGAACAGGTTCCGAATAGAGGTGGAAAGAAGGGACTGTGGCGGGTGTTGCTTCGCTGGGGCGTGGTCGCTGCGGTGGGGACAGCAGCGGCGCTGCTGGCGTGCAATTGGGCGATTGGGCGGGCGGCGGCGGGACGCATTACGGCGGCGGGGGAGGCCGTCAACGCCCCGGAGATGCGGGCGGCGCTGGTGCTGGGCTGCGCGAGAACGCTACTGGATGGGAGTCCAAACGTCTTTTTTTCGACCCGCATCCGCGCGGCGGCGGCGCTGTGGCAGGCGGGCAAGGTCTCGGCGTTCATCGTCAGCGGCGACAACCATCGCCGGGACTACGACGAACCGTCCGAGATGAAGGCGGCGCTGGTCGCGGCCGGCGTGCCGGAGGACCGAATCGTCTGCGACTACGCGGGATTTCGCACGCTGGATTCGGTGGTACGCGCCAAGACGGTGTTCGGCCTCAACCGGCTGCTCATCGTGTCGCAACCGTTCCACCTCCGGCGGGCAATCTTCCTGGCGCGGAGCCACGGCATCGACGCCTACGGCTATGCCGCCGCCGACATCCAGGCGCGCTGGGCGCTCTGGACGCTTTTGCGGGAGCAGCCCGCGCGCCTGCTTGCCGTCATCGATGTCCTCATCCGCCGCCAGCCCCACTTCGGCGGCGCCCCAGTCCCGCTCCCGGGCGACGAGGATACGTCCAGCTCAACGCGCCCCCCCGCAACTTGTTTCCCCCGCCGCGTCCAGCGTGTCTAGAGCGGTTTTCAAATTACTGTAGCCATTTGGCGGGCGGCTTCCGGAGGTGCGGCTTCCAGCCGCGCAATTCATTTGGGCGCGACAGGATGTCGCACCTCCGAACCTTGCGGCCACACATTTTCGCAAAATGCTTTAGAGCGAATTAAGAAAAGATGTGTCCGCATCCTCGGTTGGGCTCGACCGCCGGGCGGGCCGTGCGCGGCTGGAAGCCGCACCTCCGAAAGTGGAAATGTGCCTTTTATTGGGAGGAGCGGCATCTTGCCGCGCAGGAAAAAGATGCGCGGCTGGAGTGCGGCTGGAAGCCCCATCTCCCAGAACGGGCCGCCCCGCGGTCGACCCCTGCCGTATATGGCTACGTCATTTTTGAACCAGCCCTAGTGTCCTGGATGATAAAACTTGTTCCAACGACGGCATGGTGTTTCCCGACGAGGCGCCGGATTGAAGGCGCAGTTTCCTGCGTCGAAATCCGGCAACGACGTGGGGGAACATCAGGGCAAGTTTGGACAAGGAATTTTGAATTCAGGACACTAGAACCCGGGACCGCCGCCACGCCCCATCATGCCGCGCATCATGCCTAGGCGACCCAACTTGCGCATCCGCTTGGTCATCTGCTGCATCTGCTTGAACTGGCGTAGCAACTCGTTGATGTCGCTCACCTGCGTTCCGCTACCCGCCGCAATGCGCTTTTTACGCCGCGCATCGAGCAGACCGGGATGCCGTCGCTCCTTGGGCGTCATGCTCAGAATGATGGCCTCCGTCTTCTTCATGCGGGCGCCTCCCTCCCGTTCGGCCTGGTCCCGAAGCTCCATCGGCACCGAGCTCAAGCCTGGAATCATCTCCATCAACTTCCCGATCGATCCCAACTTCCGCACCTGCCGCATCTGGGCCAGCAGGTCTTCCAGGTTCATGCCCTCCTTGCGGCGTAGCGTCTCCTCCATCCGCGCCGCCTCTTTCTGGTCCACCGACTGCTGGACCTTCTCCACCAGGCTGACCACATCGCCCATGCCGAGGATTCGTCCCGCCATGCGGTCGGGATGGAACGCTTCCAGGTCGCCCTGTCCCTCTCCGACACCCACCCGCAAAACCGGCACGCCCGTCACCGCCACCACCGACAGCGCCGCCCCACCGCGCGCATCGCCGTCCAGCTTCGTCAGGATCAGTCCCGTCAGCCCCAGGGCCTCGTGAAACGTCTTGGCAACATTGACCGACTCCTGCCCGATGGCCGCGTCCAGCACCAGCACCACGTTTTTGGGGGCCACCGCCGCGCGTAGCTCCTTGAGTTCCGCGACCAGCTCCTCGTCCATCTGGAACCGCCCGCCCGTGTCGTACAGCACGATGTCCGCCATGCCCTTCCGCGCCACCTCCAAGGCACGCCGCCCCACCGCCGACACGCCCTCCCCGGGCTCCGGGCGCACGCACGTCGCACCTGCCGACGCTGCCAGCGTCGCCAACTGCTCCACGGCCGCCGGCCGCCGAATGTCGCATGCCGCCACGACGACTTTCTTCCCCTCCGCCACCCATGTCCGGGCCAGCTTGCCCGTCGTCGTCGTCTTGCCCGATCCGTGCAGACCAATCATCATGACCCCGGCCGGCCGCGCGGCGAGCTCGAAGTCCCGTTGTTCCTTCCCCAGCAACGTCACCAGCTCGTCGTACACCGCCTTGATGAACACCTGTCCCGGCGAGACCCCTCCCTCCACCTTGGTGCCAAGCGCCTTTTCCTTGACCCCGGACACAAACGTCTTGGCGGTTTCATAGTGCACATCCGCTTCCAGGAGCGCCATGCGCACCTCCCGCAGCGCCCCCTGCACATTCTCTTCCGTGATGCTCCCCAGACCCCGCAAGTCCCGCACCACCTTCTGCAACCGTTCCGTCAACCGCTCAAACATCGTCTGCTACTCCTTCCCCCCTGCCTCTGCTACCTTCCGATGCGCCCCTCTCCCTGGCGCGCCACGCATCCTACGCTATTTCCCTCCCGATTTCACTCCCATTTTCGCCCCATCGCCGTCTTCGGGTGTGAGCAAAAAGTGTGAGGTACGGGCGATTGCCCTGGGGGCGCGGGCGGCCCGCCCGCGATGTTCCCTGGGAAGCCCCCTTGGTAAACCGTTCTCCCGCCATCCTTTGGATTTTCGCGGGCGGGACGCCCGCGCCC
>JAFTAH010000053.1 GCA_017458625.1 Kiritimatiellia bacterium
CCCCTCCTCTCCCGTGCCGCCGGCCCCCTTTTCTCCCGTGCCGCCGCCCCGTCGCACCCCGCCCTCCGCCTCCTGGTAGCCCCTCCCTTCTACCTCCCGCAGCCTCTGCCTGTTCTCCTCATTTCCTGTTCCCATGTTATCGTGAGTTTACGGATTATTACACGTATTTTTGCACTTTCATGTGCGTGCTTCTACGCCTCCGCCTCCCCCCGCTCCAGCTCCCGCTTCAGCACCTTCGCCAGCCCCCGTTGACTCGGATAGAACTCCATCAGCCGCCCCACGACCTCCCGAAGCCGATCCAGCTCGCATTCCTCTTGGCTCCGCGACGTCCCGCGGACCCGCACCCCCTCCTCCGGCAACACCCACTCCATCGCCGCCCCGGCCCTTTCGCCCTGAATCGACAAAAAATGCAATAGCTGCTCCGCCAACCGCTTGTAGCGCGTCGCCGTCGAATAGGGAATGCTCGGGCAATACGTCTTCAGCCAGGCCTTCAGCCCCCCGCCGCGCCCCGTCACGAGCCCGTCCTTCCCCTTGACGAGCGCATGCGAAGTCGTGTCCGCAATCTGCATCAGCATCGCCCCGAGGCTCAGCGCCTCGCGGAGTTTCTTGCGCTTGCTGCGGTGCCACCGCCGCTCCAATGCCTCCGGCGTGGGAATGCCCCGCCCCGCCAGCTCGCGAGTCATCGCCTCCCGCCGCCGCCGCGCCAGCCGCGACTGCACAATGCCGACGGGGATGCCAATCACTTTGCGGATGGTCCACCATGTGATGCCCACCGCCCCGACCACGATGACCTCCGCCACGGCCGTCGCCAAATCTTGGCCGGGCCCGCGACTGAGCAGATGGCTCAGATAGGCGGCCTCGGCGGCTTCGCGTGCTTCGATTTTGCGGCAATAGGCTGGAGAATGGTGAAACGTGCGGCGGCGCAGGGGATGCAGATTCCTGGACATGGAGACCTCCTTGGGATGGGTACGGGAACAGGGTGCCTCGCAGGCGTAAAAATGTCAATAATATTGTGATATTATCCATAGACTCACTATATTTGGACCGCATAAACAGCATGGTAGCGGGGGAATGGCGGAGGGGCGTGGAATGCGGGCCGGGGAGGACGTCAGGCCAGGCGGTCTCCCGAGGCGAGGCGGCGACCGTTGACGAGCGCGACAGGCGGCATCGGAGGTTTCCCGGCGGGCTGGAGGAGGAGGACCTGCAAGGGGGTCGTGGCCGTCGCGACCAGCAGGGTGGGGCCGCAGACCGCCAGGACGGTGCCGGGGGCGCAGGCGGACGCCTCCGCGTCATCGATAGTGAAGCCTGGGGGCACGGCCACCGGCGGACGGAAGGGCGGCGAGAGCTGGAGAAGCTTCAGCGGGGTGCCATCAGGCAGGTGGGTGAAGATTCCGGGCCAGGGCGTGAAGGCGCGCCACTGGTCGTAGATGGCCGGGGCGGGCCGGTTCCAGTCGACCTGGCCGTCGGCACGGGAGAGCAGGGGGGCAAGGACGACCCGGGATTCGTCCTGCGGGGTGCCGGGGAGGGGGGCGCGGGCGGCGCGGAAGCGGTCGAGCACCGCCAAGAGCTGTCGGGCGCCCAGCATGGCCAGGCGCAAGCCCAGCTGGGGACACGTCTCCTCGGGCTGGACGGGAACGGTCACCTGGTCGAGAACGTCGCCAGCATCCATGCGGGCGGTGACGTAGAGGATGCTGACGCCAGTGGTCTGGTCGCCGCAGAGCAGCGTCCGCTGGAGCGGCGTGGCCCCGCGGAACCGGGGCAGCAGGGAGGGATGGAGGTTGATGGCCGCAATGGTCGGCAGGGCGAGAAGCGGCGCGCGGAGAAACTGGCCGTAATCGGCGACCAGCAGCAGGTCGGGGCGGAGTTCGCGAAGAGCAGGCAACGCGGCAGGGTCGGTCTCGGAATTGACATTCTCGGGCTGGAGCAGGGGGATGCCGAGCTGGGCAGCGGTCTGCGCGGCGGGGCACTGGGTCAGCTGGCGGCGGCGGCCGGCCGGCCGGGGGGGCTGGGTGACGACGGCCAGGAGCTGGTCGCGTCCGGCCGCCGCGATGGCCTGGATAGCCGGGACCGCCAGCGGTCCGGTGGCGAGAAAGACGAGGCGAAGGGGAGCCGGCATGAGGGAAAGAGGAGGAGGAGCGGCTAGAGTTTTTCAGGGGGGCTAGGACGCAGAGTCTCTTGCGGAGGCAGCGGAAGGGGCCGGGATGATATCCGCCAGGGTCTTGCCCGCCAGACCGGAGATCAGCGTGACGCGGATGGAGTCAAAGGCGGTTCCCAGTTCGGGGAAGCGCCGGCCCAGATCCTCCATGATAGGCGTTCCACTGCTGCCGGAGTTGACGTCGGACACAATCTCGGCCAGGGCCATCTGGGCGGGAACGCCCTTGAGGGTCAGGGTCCGGTCGGCGGCGGACTCGGAAAGGTAGCGGCAGGCCTGGAGCTCATCGGCGACGTCGGAGGCCAGGCGGAAGGGCACGCGATGGGCCCGGGCGAAGTCGTTGAGATCCAGAGACGCGCGCCGGCGCTGGAGGCTGCCGGCCTCGACCAGTAGCGCCAGGGCGACGGCGAGGCGGTCGGAGGCGGAGGCGGTGCTGGCCCGGCGCTCCTGCTCATAGGTGGCCTGGTTCTGCATGGCGAAGGTCAGCTCGACGCCCAGCAGGAGCAGAACCCACATGACGTAGAGCCAGAAGAGGAAGATGGGGAGCGCGGCGAGGGCACCGTAGATGTAGTTGTATTTGGCGACCCCAATCTGCATCACCGTGAAGAGGCGCATCCAGATCACCAGAATGAGCGCAGTGACGAAGCTTGAGCCAACGGAGGGGGCGGGCTCGACCTTGGTGTTGGGTACGAGGATGAAAGTGGCGAAGAGCGTCAGCCAGAGAATGGCGAAGCTAAAGAGGTGCTGGCCCCAGGTGCTGGCGTCGATGAGGCCCATGGACTTGAGGTTGAAGTTGTCGATGTAGAGGCGGGCGTGGACGGTGACGAGCAGGCCGATGACAAGGGGGACGGCGACGAGCAGGGTCGTGTAGATGGGGATCTGCTTGAAGAGGTCGCGTTCCTTGCGGACGCCCCAGACGCGGTTGAAGGAACGTTCGACGTTCATGAGCAGGAAGACCGCCGTGAGGATGAACACGAGCAAGCCGATCCAGCCGAGGGCGAAGAAGTTGGTGTGGGTGACGATCTCGAGGAGCTTGTCGAAGAATTGCTGCATGCCGGCGGGAAGCTCGGCGTACCAGGACTGGGAGGAGAGGCGGGTGAAGACATCGTCGCCCATGCCGAAGGCGCGCATGATGGCAATGACGACGGCGAGGACGGGGACGAGGGAAGTCAGGGTGCCATAGGTGAGGCTGGTGGCGTGGATGGTGAGGTCGTCCTGCATGTAGCCCTTGTAGGTGAGGAGGGCGATGCGGAGGGTCTTCTTCCAGGAGGAGTCAGTGGCGTCAACGCGCCAGACGCCGTGGGTAAGGAAGTTTTTGAGTCTGGTGAAGGTTTCGCTGAAGGACATGGGCGCTCCTGGTCGGAAGTCATGCCCGGAGCGGGACTCGAACCCGCACGCCCCGGAGGGCAAGGGATTTTAAGTCCCTGGCGTCTGCCATTCCGCCACCCGGGCAACTCGGGAAGTATGGCACAAAGAAAACGCGGAGGGAAACAAATTGCGCAGAGCCTGCGCATCCACGGAAAACACGAAAAACCCGCCGCAGGCCCGCGAAGGCGTGCGGCGAGTTGTCAGCTAGACTCTGATGCGCGGGCCTACAGGCCGAGCATGTCGTCGATCTGCTTCTCAGCCACGGTCCAGAAGTAGGTGCTGTCACCCACGAAGCCATTCTTCTGGGCTTCGTAGTAGGCGGCCACCTGGATCATGCGGTAGCGGACCTCGGGCTCGACCGCCTTCTTGGCGGGAGCCGGGGCGGCGGGCTTGGCGACCGGGGCCTTCTTGGCGGCGGCGACGGGCTTCGCGGCAGGCTTGGCGACGGGCTTGGCGACGGGCTTGGCGGCCGGGGCCTTCTTGGCAGCGGCGGCGGGCTTGGCGGAAGCGGCTTTCTTCGTGGTTTTCATCTCTCTGTCTCCTATCTCCCGGGAGGCGTCCCCCGGGTGTCCTTTTGTGGGGTTGACTGGGATTCCGCTCCCTTGCGGGCCGCGGAACGGCGCGAACTCTACCCCGCAAAATACGGATTGCAAGCATTATTTTTTCGCAACACCTTGCGGGAAATAGAGTTGCGACGAATCATCTCCAGCGTAAGTGCTTGCCTCGCAAGGGGTTAGGTAAAACGCTTCAGTAAAACGTTCTACCCTAAAATTCTTCGATTTTCTCCCCGAAACGGCGCACCGCCGGGGCCTGGCGAGGCCGCAAGAGGCCCGATGCACTCGCCCGAAAACCTGTTTCCATTGCATGGAAAAACCCCGGAAACAGGGTTCCATTCCGTGGAAAAGGGGGGGCGACCGGGGCGTGGTCCCTCCACCCGGAAAAAGGCAATATTCCCCTTGTTTTTCCGTAGACTCACAATAAGTTGCGGGCCTGGACGCGGCGGGCGGAGGAGGGGAAGGGTGCCAGCGGGTGACTACGGCGTCAGGGGCGCAGGAGGTTGCGTTCGGCGCCGGGACGGAGGTCGGCGAGGAGGACGAGTTCGCGCAGCATAGCATCGCAGGCAAGGGGGAGAGGGCGGCCCCGAGAGTGCCAAGGTCCTCGAAGACGCCATGCAGAAGGCGGGGGAGGAAGCCGCAAAGGACGCAAAGGGGGCGGAAAACTAGAAGATCTAGAGGCTCTAGGAAGTCTAGAGGGCGGGGAGAAGGTGCTGGGAAGCGCGGATGAATGCCGCTCGAAGGACCCTGCGCATTGCCCGGTGCACGGGACGCCGGAAACGAAAGAGACCGGAGAATCCGGGAAGTCCGGTGGAAGTGCCAACGCCAGTCCGCGCAAGCCCACGGTCGGCTCGAAGAACCCAGACACGCCGGAAGTACAGGCCGCGCAACTTGCAAAGGCCAAGGCGGCATTCGCCAAGTGCCTGCAAAGCCAGGAAGACGTGCGGGATGCTTTTCATCGCGGCGACATTGGAAATATCGACGTGAGATGGGAGAAAGAACGGAAAGGCCTTCGACATTTGGGCGAGAGGCGGAATGGCTACGCCAAGTCCCACCCTGGTGCGCCTGATGGGAGGCAGACGCTGGAGAAGATCGCTGAAACCGTTGTTCGCGGAGAAATCACCGAAGTTTCACGGAAGAGCGGTCACAACACAGTGGCCATTGAGCACGAAGGATTCAGAGCGTTGCTTACTCAGGATGACGAGGGCGGAAACCATTGGATGCTTTCCGGCTATGAAATCAGCGACGAGGAGCGCGGCTACAGAAAGAAAGTGGGGCAGGGATGAAACCGGCGACGGTGTCAAGTCATCCGATCCTACTCATCTGCGGCCTACGAGCTCTTCGTCCGCAGGCGGTTGCCCTGCCTGAGGAGACATCTACCACGGACAAGACAGAAAGCAAGGAGAAAGCATGACTGACTGGGCGGACAAGGACGCGAATGAGCGGCTGTAAGCCCGCGATCGGCGACGCCGCAAGCGCCGTGCGGCGGTCCGCGCGTCGGGGGCCGCGTGCGGCATCGACCCGGCGAAGGTGTGCGGTCTGACGCAGAAGCCGTGCGCCTATGCCGCCGACTGAGCCTGGAACGAGAAGCAGCGGCAGACCGTCCGGTTGCAGCGGGGGAAGAGCGAGGGCGAGCACGTCGGGAAGCGGCAGGGCGCGGCGGCGAGCGCGGGCGCTCGGGACAAACTTGATGGCGCAGGGCGGCCCGGACGGAGGACGGGCGAGAAAGACGGTTCCGTAGGCTCCGGCGCCGATGCGGCCCACGAAGGCGTAGCCTGAGAACAGGGCAACAGGCGGCGAGAGTTCAGTCATGGAAGTTGACATGGCGGGCAGCAACGACCGTGTAGTCGAGACGGCCCCGCCGCTCAATGCACAAAACGGCAAATGGCACCGAAAACGGCGAGAAACATTCTCTCTTGTCCCGGATTCCAGGCAAGCGCCTGTGGCTTCCGTTTTGCCCTTGCGTTCGGGGAGGGCGTCCCCGATACTGCGGGCGTAGCGTGGCGGTTTGTCGGCCACGGTCAAGGAGACAGCATGAGCGCGCAGCCATTCCATCCCGTTCCTCCACCCGCCCTCGCCGAGCCCATTCGCGCAGCCATGGAGGCCGACGGGGCGCCCGAGCTGGTCATCGAGGCGTTTCTGGGCAATGTCGCGCGCTGGACGGCGGGCGAGCACGGCACCATTCCCGTCGCCAGCCTCGCACCACTCGGGCTGCTGCCTACCGCCGAGGAATTCACGGAGCCCGCCCCCGCCGTCCTTGACCCGCTACTGGCCCGGTCCATCGTCATCAAACTCAATGGCGGCCTTGGCACCTCCATGGGGCTTCAGCGCGCCAAATCCCTCATGCCGGTCAAGGCAGACCTCACCTTTCTGGACATCATCGTCCGGCAGGTCGAACAACTGCGCGCCACACACCATGCGCCGCTGCCGCTGCTGCTGATGGACTCCTTCTCCACACACGCCGACACCCTGGCCGTACTCCGCGAGCGCCATCCAGGCTTCGCCAATCCCGAAGGTCTGCCGCCGGCCTTCGTGCAGCACCGTGTGCCCAAGCTCGACCCGGACAGCCGACTGCCCGTCGCGCCGCCCCCCGACCACCCCGACCTTGGCTGGTGCCCGCCCGGCCATGCCGACATCTACCATGCGCTCCAGACCACCGGCATCCTCGCCTCCCTGCTCGCGGCCGGCTACCGCTACGCCTTCATCTCCAACGCCGACAACCTTGGCGCCATCCTTTCCCCGGCCATCCTGGCGGCGTTCGCGGCGGCGCGGGCGCCGTTCTGGATGGAGGTGACGCGTCGCACGCATGCCGACCGCAAGGGGGGCCACCTGGCGCGTTCTGCCGCCACGCACCGGCTTCTCCTGCGCGAGTCCGCGCAATGCCCGCCGGACGAGGTGGACGACTTCCAGGACATCGACCGCCACAGGTACTTCAACACCAACAACCTCTGGCTCGACCTGCAGGCGCTTGACGCGCTGCTTCGCGAGACGGATGGCCTGCCGCCCCTCCCGCTCATCGTCAACCGCAAGACGCTCGACCCCTCCGTCCCGGCCTCGCCCCCCGCCATCCAGCTGGAGGCCGCCATGGGCGCGCTTATCGCGGACTTCCCCGACGCCTCCGCCGTGGTCGTGCCGCGCACGCGCTTCGCCCCTGTCAAGACCACTGCCGACCTCCTGGCCATCCGGTCCGACCTCTACGTTCTCTCCGACGACTATCATCTCGAGCTCCACCCCTCCCGGCACGGCATCCCGCCCACCATCACGCTCGCCCCACGCTACTACAAGCTCCTGGCCGATTTCGACCGCCGCTTCCCGAACCCGCCGCCGTCCCTCCTGCGGTGCGACGCCCTGACCATCGCCACCGACCGCACCTTCCCCCCCGACACCCCTCCGTTCATCGGCACCGTCTCCCTCTGACCCGTGCCTTCCGTTCCCCCGCCTGGCCGCTCCCCTCCCCCCCGGCTTCCTCGCCAGGAATGCAGTGATTCTACGGGAAAACAAAGGGAAATTCCACGACTTTTACAATCTGTCGCCGCGAGTCGGAAGCCCGGGAAATGACACACGCAGGTACGAAGAGGGACAGGCGGCAGATGGCGAGCGGTCCACGGCAGGGATGCCGAGGCGGCAACGCCAAGACATGATTGTAGCCGGGCCGGGGCGATTCTCAACGCGCAAAGCGACGAGGGCAGTGACGGGTGGTGGCCGCCACCCACGCCTCCAACGCGCAAAACGCGCAAAAACCAAGGCGGGGCGTAGATAATTGCCAATGTGCGCGGAATTTGCTATGCTGATCAGGTTATGAACACGACAAACAAACCTAAGCGGGCATCCTGGTCCACCTCCTTCGCCTTCACCTTGGCCGCCGCGGCGTCCGCGATCGGACTCGGCAATCTATGGCGTTTCCCCTATCTGGCCGCGCAGTACGGCGGGGGCTCCTTCATTCTGATCTACCTCGTGCTGGTCGTCACCCTTGGCTTCACCCTCATGGTCTCCGAGATCGCCATAGGCCGGGCCACCCAGCAAAGCCAGCTCACGGCGTTCTCGCGGTTCCGCCGCTCGTGGGGCATCCTGGGGCTTGCCGCCACCATCGTGCCCCTTCTCATCGTGCCCTACTACTGCGTGATTGGCGGCTGGGTGCTCAAGTACTTTGTCACCTACGTGCAGCTCCTTTTCCATCCGGGTGCCGACCTTCTCGCCAACCCCGACGCCTTCTTCGGATCCTTCATCTCGGCCCCCTTCGCCCCCTACGCCTACACGCTGGTCTTCCTTGGTCTGTCCGCACTGGTCATCCTGCTGGGCGTCAAGAACGGCATCGAGAAGTCCAATCTCGTCCTCATGCCCCTGCTTTTCCTGCTGGCGATTGCCATCTGCGTCTACGTCGCCTTCCTGCCCGGGGCCGCCGACGGCATCTCGTTCTACCTCCTGCCCAACCTCTCCTTCTTCCGGACGGCCACTGGCTCGTTCTCCATCGCGCTCCTGGCCAAGACCGTGCTGGGCGCCATGGGCCAGATGTTCTATTCCCTCTCCATCGCCATGGGCATCATGATCACCTACGGCTCCTACCTTTCCAAGACCGACAGCATCGAGCGCGCCGTCCGCCGCATCGAGTTCTTCGACACCCTGATCGCCCTGCTGGCCGGCTTCATGATCATCCCGGTGGTCTACCTCTTTGCCGTCAAGACCGGCACGCCCGTCCAGGAGGCCATGAACGCGGGGCCCGGCCTCATGTTCATCACCTTGCCCAAGGTGTTCGCCACCTTCTCTCCGGCTACGGCGGCGATCGTCGGCACGTTCTTCTTCCTGCTGGTGATCTTCGCGGCACTCACCTCGGCCATTTCGCTCTACGAGGCGTGCCTGGCGTCCGTCTGCGACCTGCTCCACATCCGCCGCTCCGCCGCCGCCCTGGCCCTCTTCATCCTCATCGCGTTCCTGGCCGTCTTCTCGGCCCTCGGCTACGGTCCGTTGGTCAAGGTCAAGCCTTTCGGCCTGCCCTTCCTCGACTTCTTCGACTTCATCACCAACTCGGTCCTCATGCCGCTAGTGGCGCTAGGCACTTGCCTGTTTGTCTCCTTCGTGATCTCGCCCGACTCCATCGAGATGGAGATTCTCCGGTCCGACCCGCGCTTCGTCGCGCGCACTCTCTACCGCGTCATGGTGCGCTTTGTCGCCCCCCTGCTCATCGTTGCGGTCCTGGTTTCCGAGATCTGCCGCGCCCTCGGCCTGTTTGGCTGGAGCATCTGAGTCCTGAGGACTTGCCAGCGCCGGGGGAACAGGGTAGGCCCAAGCTGTCGGACAGCTTGTTGGCTATGCTGGAGCTAGGCGCTCTGGCCGGTGGGGTGTTTTTAGACCGCAAGGTGGCGTTGCGCCTGTTCGTTTCGCTGCAGCGACCGGGCACAGGGCAGCCGTTCGACGATGCGTATGTGCTGGGTCCGCTGGCGGAGTTCAAGTCCTCGATGGAATCGAACAGGTCGGCATCCTTCCTGAGGATTCTAGAAGTCTAGGATGCTAGCAGCCGAGGCGTCTAGGCGGGGGGACTGAGCTGGCTCAGGAAGGCGAGCAGGTCGGTCTGGCTGCGGCGGGCGCTGTAAAGGCGGAGGCACTTGTCGCGGGCGGCGACGGCACGGGCGGCGGCGGCCGCGGGATGGTCGAAGATGTCGGCAAAGGCGGTGGCCAGAGCGTCGGAATCGCCGGGCGGGGCCAGCCAGCCGCAGCCGTCCAGGATTTCGGGAAGGTCGGAGATGGCCGTGGACACGATGGGCTTCTGCATGGCCATGGCCTCGAACACCTTGCAGGGCATCTGGCTCCGGGCCATGAGGGAGTCGGACAGGGGAACCATCAGGGCGTCGGCCAGCGCGAGGTATTTGGGCATTTCCGTCCAGCTGACGGCCCCGGTACAATGGCAGAAGGGCTGGAACCGGGGCTTGGCGAGCAGATGGCCCACCTCATCGTTGCGCGGGCCGACGACCAGGCAGTGGACGTCGTGGTGTGGGCGCAACTTCGCAAGGGCTTCCAGATAGCTCTCGGCCCCCTTGTGGCGGCGCAGCACTCCGCCAAAGACGACCAGCTTTGTCCCGTCGAGGCCCAGGGAATGGCGGAGAGCGGCCGTCTCGTCGGCAGGGCGGGGCGCGAAGAAGTCGGTGTCGGCGCCAAGATGGATGCGGGTGGCGTTGAACCGCCGGGCGAGGAAGGTGGTGGTGCCGATGATGGCGTCGCATTCGCGGAGGCGGCGTTCCCAGTGGGGAGCGTAGAGGTCGTCGACGGGATGCGGCCAGTCGCGGAGAAGGTGGCGGATGCGCTCGGAGAACGCCCACGAGGCCGCCGTGGCCCCATCCCACTCGTCAAGGTAGGCGATGACCTTCGCGCCGCGCCGCTTCCGGACGCGGAGGGCGGCGGGCAGCGACGGGGCATAGGCCTTCATGGCAATGACAAGGTCGCCGGTGGTGGCCTCGGCCAGCGCCCGGACGGCAGCAAAATACTCGGGAATGCGGTAGGCGCGGGGCGTATCGACCACCTTGTAGGGAAAACCGTCGGCATACATCGCGTTGGTCTTGCCCCCGAGGCAGGGACCAACAATTTCGACTTCGTATTCGGCCTGCAGAAAGCCAGCCAGTCGACGCGTCGCGCCCAGAATGTTCGACCCGAGGTCGGGCACCAGAAATGAGATCTTCGTCTTCATGGGAGGCGTGCGGAGGGGAAACGGAGACGGGAGCGGCAAGAAAAACGCGGCGTCCCGTGGACAGGAGCGCCGCGTGTTCGCGAGTCTTCGCAGGGCCTTGGCCTAGAACCGGACCTGGAGGCTGGCGGTGATGGCGAGATCGTTTTTCTCGGCACCTTCGGCGGGAGCACCGTTGTACTTGTCGGTGGCGCCAAGCTTGAGGGCGAGGTAGTCGGTCATGGCAGACGTGAGGGTGACGGATCCGTTGATGAGGTCGCCATCGGCATCGCCGCCGAGGTCCGGCAGATACTCGACGGTCTGCTCGAGGCTGGCCACCTTCGAGAACGCCCACAGGAAGCGTTCGGCGACGCGCGCGGTCACGTAGTTGCGCTCCTCGTCGCCATCGCGGCGGAAGACGCCCGCCGGGCCGGCCTCGAACGAGAGCTCGAGGACATCCGTGTCCTTGAGGAGATAGACCACGTAGCCGGGGCTGACCATGAACGCATAGTCGACGTCGGCGCATTCGTCATAGAGATAGGAACCGGTCAGGAAAAGACCCTGGCGCGGGCTGAGCAGATGCTCGCCGCGGATGGCGGACTCGACCTTGTTCTTGGTCACGTCGTCGCCCTCGGCATCGCGATCCTCGCCATAGAGGCCGGCCAGCGTCCAGCGGGCGGAGTTGACATCGTTCTTGACGCCAAAATCGAAACCATAGCTGAGATCCGTCGTCTCCGTGTTGCCATCGGTGTAGACGGCACCAAAGTCGATGGCCCGCGACCATTCGAGGGCAGACTTCTGCAATTCGCCCTTGGCCTTGCGGCCGCCAGCCTTCTTCTCCGCCGCTCCGGCCGAGACGACCAGCGCCATCATCACCAGCGCGCTCACCATTACCAGACTCTGTCTCTTCATCATCATTTTATCTCCTGTTGCCGCATGCTTCGCGGTGGTGCAATAGTAGCATTTTCATCCCCCATGTCACGCCGTTTTTCGCCCGTTTCACGCGCTAGGCGTTGGCGCGAATCTCGATGACGTCGCCATCCTGGACCACGTAGGCCTTTCCCTCGAGGCGCAGCAGGCCCAGCTCGCGGCAGGCGGCGTGGGTCTTGTGCTCGAGGAGAATGGTGGACGGAACCGTCTCGGCGCGGATGAAGCCGCGGGCGAGGTCGCTATGAATCTTGCCGGCGGCGGTCACGGCGTCATCGCCCTCGTGGATGGTCCAGGCGCGGACCTCGTCGGGACCGACGGTGAAGAAGGAGATCAGCTTGAGCGTGCGATAGGCGGCCTGGATCAGGCGTTCGCGGGCGGGCTCGGCCAGGCCATAGTCGGCGAGGAAGGCCGGCTGGTCGGCGGCGGGCAGGGCGGCGATCTCGGCCTCGAGCGGCGCACAGAAGGCGAGCAGAGGGAGGTTCTGGGCCTTGCAGGCCTCGGAGAGAGCGGCGGCGGTCTCCTTGCCGTCGGGGTCGGAATCGGGGGTGTTGGCGACGACAAGGACCGGCTTCTGGGAGAGGAAGCAGAACGAGGCGATGAGCTTCGTCTCGTCAGGCGTCAGGCCGATGGACCGGATGGCGGAGCCAGCCTCGATGGCGTCCTTGCACTTCTGGAGGACCGCGCGTTCGGGCAGGGCCTGCTTCTGTCCGCGCCGGAGTTCCTGGTCGATCTTCTCGAGGCGGCGCTCGATCTTCTCCAGGTCGGCCATGGCGAGGTCGAGGAGCGTGGATTCGAGGAGGGAGGCCGGCTGGGCAGGCGTGCCATCGTCATTGGCGGTCGGGAAGGTGGGAATGACGAGGGCAAAGGCGTCGGCCTCGCCCAGGAAGGCGTTCAGGGGGGCATAGGAGGACTGCGACTTGGTGGACGTGGGAAGCGCCACATCGACGAAGGTGACCTCGGCAGGAATGAATTTCTTGGGCTGGAAGAGGTCGCGCAGCGCGGCGAGGCGGGCGTCAGGCACCTTGACGGTATCGAGGCGATGGGCGCCCTTGGTGGCGCAATGAACACCTTCGGGAGTGGTGGCGAGGGCGTCGAAGACGGAAGTCTTGCCGCCCGCGCGCGGGCCGACGAGATAGAGCATGAGTGCCATGAAGAAATCCTTTCGTGGAAAACGGCCGTCAGTATAGCGCGACGGCGACACCTTGGCGATAGGGTTTTATGCCCACGCCTTGCCGCAAGCCCTTGGCTTAACGCAAAGCCCCTGCCGCAACCAGGCGACAGGGGCGTCGGACATGCCGGCCGGGCACACCTCGCCCTCCCTCTTCGTCCACGTCGCCACGCGGGGACGAGGACAGGAGAGGATGGGAAGGGACGTGTTCGCTACTCGGCAGCGGCGGCGTCGGCGACGGTCTCGGCGACGATCTTGAGCTTGAGCAGCCCCTTGACCTCAGGATGGAGGACAAGGTGCACTTCGTGCTCGCCCAGCGCCTTGAAGGGCTCGTCGAGATGAATCTGCCGCTTGTCGACGGTGAAGCCCATGTCGGCGAGGGCGGCGATGATCTCGGGAGCGCCCACGGAGCCGAAGAGGCGGCCGTCGGCGTTGGCCTTGACGGTGCACGTCACGGTCTTCTTGCCCAGGACCTTGAGGAGCTTCTCGGCCTCGTCCTTCTCCTTGGCGAGACGGGCGAGGGCTTCCTGCTTCTTCTTCTCGATGAGGCGGGCGGTTCCAGGGGTGAGGACGGTGGCCAGCTTCTTGGGCAGCAGGTAGTTGCGGGCATAGCCGGTGCGCACCCGGCAGGTGTCGCCGGCGCGGCCGACGTCCTTGACGTCCTCCAGGAGGACGATCTCGATGTTCTTGGCCATGGCTAGCTCTCTTCCTAGGGCAGAAGCCCCATCACCCGGTTGCGCCGGATGGCTTTCTTGATCTGACGCTGCTGCTTGCTATTGGCGCCGGTGAGGCGTCCAGGCAGGATCTTCCCGCGCTCGGTCATGAACTTGCGCAGGAACTCGTGGTCGCGGTAGTCGATGACGAGATCCGCCTTGAGCATGCGGGTGCGCTTGCGGGGAATCTCGTCCTGGCGGGCCGCGTTGCGCCGCGGCGTGCTTTTCTTGTTATCGTTCATTTTTCGCTCCAATCGTTAGAATGGGATGTCCTCGTCTCCGCCGGGCTGGCCGATGGGGTCGTTGAAAGAGGTGGGGGCGGAATCCGCCGGGGTCTGGGCAGGGGCGGCAGGAGCCGACGACGCATAGCCGCCGGGGGCGTAGCCGCCGCCCTGGCCGCCGCCGTTGTCGGCGCCGCGGGCGCCCAGGAACTGCACGCGGTCGGCGCGCACCTTGAGGCGGCTGCGGTTCTTGCCGGTCTCGCGGTCCTGCCAGGTGTCCATCTGGAGGCGGCCGTCGATGAGGACGGAGCGTCCCTTGGCCAGGAAGCGCTGGCAGTTCTCGGCCTGCTTGTCCCAGACGTCGCAGTCGACGAACACCGTGCGGTCGACCTTGTCGCCGTTGCGGCTCTGGTAGGAGTCGTCGATGGCAAGCCGCAACGTGCAGACGGCGGTGCCGCTCTGCAGGCGCCGGACTTCGGGATCCGCCGCGAGATTGCCGACGAGGATGACCTTGTTATACGACGCCATCGGCGCCCTCCTTCTGGTCGTCGCCAGCCGATTCGGCGAGCTGCGGGGCCGCCGGCGCGTTGGCCTTGGCGACGACGATCTGGATGCGGAACACCAGGTCGTTGAGCTTGAGCCGCGCCAGGAGGGGGGCCACCTTGTCGCCGGCCAGCGAGATTCCCAGCAGCCCGTAGTGGCCGCCCGTTTCCTTCTGCATCATGCGCGCGAAGTCGCGTTTGCCAATCCGCGTGCAGCTGTCCAGGCTGCCGCCCAGACGTTCGATCTCGGAACGCACCGTCGCAACGGCATCGTCCCAGTCCGTATCCTTCAGGCTTTCCCGAAAGATGATTGTCGCCTCGTACTTGTTCACTGTGTTCTCCGTTCTCCGTTCAGTTGAAGTTCAGTTGAATTCGTTCATAGCCATATCGATGCCGTGCGTCAGCAGGCATTCCAGGGCGTCCGCCGCGCGGCCGACGCTTTCCTCCAGCTTGCCGAGCTCGTCCTTGCCCATGGGCTCGAGGACGTAGTCGGCGAGGTCCCGTCCCTGGCGGCTTTCCGTGAGGATGCCGACGCGGAGGCGGGGGATGTCGGGGGAGCCGCCATGCTCGATGACGGATTCGAGGCCGTGATGGCCCCCGGCGCCGCCGCCGGCGCGGATGCGGAGCTTGCCAACGGGCAGGCTCACGTCGTCCAGCACGACGACGAGGTCGCGGGATTCCACGCCGTTCTTCCGCATGAGGGTGGGCAGCACCGTGCCGCTCTCGTTCATGTAGGTCAGAGGCTTGACGAGCAGGAGCTGGCCGACGCCCTCCAGGGACGTCTTGGCGGTCTCGACGGGCCGGAAGGCCGCCTTGTGGAAGGCGGCGCCCCGGCGCCGGGCGAACTCGTCCAGCACCATCCAGCCCGCGTTATGCCGCGTGGCCTTGTAGGCGCGTCCGGGATTGCCGAGCCCGATGACCATCTTCATGTCCGTTTCACCTGTCTGCCTAAGGAGGAGGAAGCCTTGCCGACCCGCACGCGCCATCGTTCAGCCCGCAGGGGGCGGGACGCGGCGCGTCAGGCCGCCGTGGGCATCACTTCTTGCTCTTCTCCTTGCCCTCGGCGGCCTCGGCGGCGGCCTTCTCGGCAGCCTTGGTCTCGGTCATCACCTCGGGGCCGGCGGCTTCTTCCGCACCTTCCTCGGTCTCGGCGGCGGCCTCCTTCCTCGGGGCGGCGATCGTCGCGACCACCTGGCCGAGGTCGTCCTCGATCTCGTACTTGGTGGTGTCGATCTGCATGTCCCGGATGTGGCAGGATTCGCCGACGTGCAGGCCGGAGACGTCTAGCGTGAACTCCTCGACGATGTCGGTCGCCAGGCAGCGGACCGGCAGCATGCGGAGCACGTGCTCCAGGATGCCGCCCTCGTTGAGGACGCCGTAGGCCTCGCCGACCAGCGTGATTGGCACTTCGACCTCGATGCGCTTGGTCATGGAGACCTCGCAGAAGTCCGCATGGATGACGCGGCCGTTCAGCGGGTCGTGCTGGAGGGCCTTGAGCATCACCTTGGCGGGGGCGGCCTCGCCTTCGATCACGAGGTCGACGATCATGTTCTCGCTCCGATGCCGCCGCAGCGTCATCAGGAAGTCATGCGCGTTGAGCTGGACGTCGCGGCCGGGCTTGCCCTGGCCATAGACGACGGCGGGGACCCAGCCTTCGCGACGCAGCCGCCCGGCGGCCGACTTTCCCTTTACGCTCCGGGGTTTCGCTTGCAGTGTCGTACTGTTCATTTCGCTTTTGCTCCCTTGCTATATCTCGAACAACTGGGATACCGATTCGTTCCCATAAATCCGCTTGATGGCGTCCCCCAGCAGGTTCCCCACGGAAAGCACGGTCAGCTTGATGCCCTCCGGCACGGCGTAGTCCGGATGGCGCAGGCTGTCGGTCATCACGAGCTCCTCGATGGGGCTCTCCGCCAGCCGCTGCAGACCCTTTTCCGAAAGCAGGCCGTGGCTGACCACCGCGCGCACCGACCGGGCCCCGCGATCCTTGGCGAGGCCGGCCGCACCGCAGAGGGTGCCGGCGGTGGAGGTCATGTCGTCGACCAGGATGCAGTCCTTGCCCTTGACGTCGCCGACGAGATTGATGGCCTCGACCTCGGTCGGACTCGTCCGCTGCTTGCCGCAGAGCGCGAGGCCGGCGCCGAGGCGCTGGGCGAACGAGTAGGCGTTCTTGAGGCCGCCCGGGTCCGGCGCGACGACCACCCGATCCGAGTCCTGCTGCCCTTCCGGGCGCGTCTGGTTCAGATAGTGGACAATCACGGGCGCCGCGTAGAGATGGTCGATGGGGATGTCGAAGAACCCCTGGATCTGCGGCGAATGGAGGTCCATGGTGATGACGCGGCTGATGCCCGACGCCACCAGCAGGTTCGCCACCAGCTTGGCCGTGACCGGCACGCGCGAACGGTCCTTGCGATCCTGGCGCGCATAGCCGAAGTAGGGAATGACGGCGTTCACCACGCGCGCCGAGGCCCGCTTGGCAGCATCCGCCATCACCAGCAGCTCCATCAGAAACTCGTTGGGGCTGAGCCCCGTCGGCTGCACGATGAAGACGTCCCGCCCTCGCACCGTCTCCTCGTAGCTGACCGAAATCTCCCCGTCCGGATACCTCCCCACGCGCGCATCGCTGAGCGGAACGCCCACCCGGTCGGCGATTTTCATCGCCAGCGGCCGGTTCGCGTTCCCGCTAAAGATCTTGATGTGGCTGTCCATGGTTCCGTAGGTTGAAATTGCTGTTTTCCGCTTGTCCGCCCTTTCACACCTGGGAACCTCCGCCTGCCGGGTCCTGACCGCCGTGCCGCAACCGAACCTTGGCTGCCCGACGTGGATTCGAACCACGACTCTGACCTCCAAAGGGTCGTGTGCTGCCATTACACCATCGGGCAAACCTGCAAGCGCATCCCTGCGGCCACGCCTCGCGTTTTTGCGCGCGCCTGGCCGTGTGAAAGAACATCTGGGCCGTCGCCGGCCCCGGAAAACCCGCGCACCCTACCCTTTCCGCCCCCCCTTGTCAATCCCGAACCGCGCCCCCCCCGACGTTTTTTGGGGTGGGCGGTCCATTCGTCCTTGACAACGTCCTCCGTCGCTCCCTTGATAGGGGGCGCGAGGACGACAGCATGGCGGAAACAAGATTGCATTGCCTGGAGACCGTCGATTCGACGAATTCGGAGGCCTGGCGGGCCGTGGCGCGGGAGGGGCGCGCCGCCGACGGCCTGGTGGTGGTCGCCGCCGGCCAGACCGCCGGCCGCGGCCAGCAGGGCCACCCATGGTTTTCCCAAGTGGGGGCCGGCCTCTACATGAGCACCCTCGACTTCCCTCTCGACCTGCCGGCGACCGAAGTGCCCCGGCTGGCCGCCCTCGGGGCCGAAGCGGTCCTGGCCGCGCTGGCGCACCTCGGCTGCTGCCCCGCCTCGGCCGTGGTCAAGCCCCCGAACGACATCCTCGTCGACGGACGCAAGCTCTGCGGCGTGCTCATCGAGACCCGTCTGACGGCCCCCGGTCCCGGCCACGAGGCCATGGTGGAAGCGGTCGTGGCAGGCTTCGGCATCAACCTGCACCACGGTCCCGACGACTTCCCCGCAGACCTCCGCTCGACGGCAACCTCCCTTGCCCAGCTCGGCTGCCCCGTCCCCACGCTTCAGATTCTGGCCGTCGCCCTCGCCCGCGAATGGCGTCACCGCCTGTCCGCCCTCACGGAGGAGCAGCCCTTGCATGCAAGCCCTGATGTCCTGTTTCATCATTCCCACGCCCCTCACCTCGCCGCCACCAAGCCGACAACCTGACTCCCTCCCCCTCGGCCCCTCTCAGACCAGTCTGGGCAATAACGCAGATGCGCCCTTTCGGCCCAATCGCGACTCCCCGCTTTCTTTCGTGCTGTCTCCGTGCTATTTTCATTGTTTTACATGAGCGCTACGCCCCCATCCCCCCCTTCCTCCCTGACCCTGCCGAAACGCCACCGGGGGCACCCTCTTCGCCGCGCCGCCGTCCGCGACCTTGCCGCCCGTCTCTGACCACTTTTCGCCGCCCAACTTGCCATGAACCAACCCAAGGCCAGGATTGCCATCATCGGCGGCGGCCCGGCCGGCCTAGCGGCCGCACTGGCGGCGCTTGGCGCCGGGGTTCAGGTCGTCGTCTTCGAACGGTTGCCCCGCGTCGGCACCAAGCTGGCGGCCACGGGGGGCGGACGTGGCAACGTGGCCCATGTGGGCGACGAACAGGCCTTCGCGGACGCCTTTGGACGCCGAGGGCGCTTCGCCATTCCGGCCTGGCGGGCCTTGGGCGGCGCCGATGGCTTGCGTCGGAAGCTTGCCCGTCTGGGGGTGGAAACCGTCGTGGATGGCGAAGGCCGCGTGTATCCAGCCTCCATGCACGCCGAGGACGTCCGCGCCGCCATGGAAGGCGCCATCCGCCGCGAGGGCGGCGAAGTCCAATGCGCGGCTCGTGTGGAAACGCTCGAACGCACCCCCCAGGGCGACTGGCTAGTGGACGGAACCCGCTTCGTCGCGGTCGTGCTCGCGGCAGGCGGCCAGTCGGCACCAGAACTGGGCTCGGATGGCTCCGGTTTCGCGCTGGCGCGCCAGCTGGGGCATCGGGTGGTCGCCCCCGTGCCGGGCTTGGCCCCGCTCCTGCTCGAGGAACCCTGGCTCAGCACACATAGCGGCACGTCCGTCGACAACGCCCGGCTGCGGCTCCGGGCGGGACACCGCACGGTCGAGGTCCGCGGGGCCGTGCTGGCCACCCATTTCGGACTGTCAGGCCCGGCCGCCTTGGCGATTTCCGGGGCCGTCGCCCGCGAATGGACGCGAACCGCTGGAGCGCCGGACGTCCGCCTCGAACTCGGTCTGGTCCCCGGCCCCCTCGACTGGGAGGAGCTCCGCCGCTCGCATGGCGCCCAATCCCTACGTCAGCTTCTGGCCGCCTGGATGCCCAAAAAGCTGGCCGTGGGTCTCCTGGAGCATTGCGGCTGTCCCGGCGACCAGCCCGTGGCGCGGCTGGATCGCGCCCAGCGCGACCGGCTGGAACGGGCGCTGACGGCGGAACCGCTACATCTTCGCGGCATCGCCCCCTTTGCCCAGAGCATGGTGACCTGCGGCGGCGTCGACCTCAAGGAAGTCGCCCCCGACACCTTGGCCAGCCGTCTGGTCCCGGCCCTTTTCCTCGCCGGCGAAGTGCTCGACCTGGATGCCCCGTCGGGCGGCTGGAATCTGCTCTGGGCGTTCGCGTCCGGTGTCTTGGCGGGACGCTCGGCCGCACAAGCAATCGGCGGAGGACAAACATCATGAGCGCGGCCGGTCGCAAGCCCGAATACGAAGAACGTTTTGTGCGCGGCGGAGGCCCTGGCGGCCAGAAGGTCAACAAGACCTCGTCGACCGTGGTGTTGCGCGATCCGGCCACCGGCATCGAGGTGCGCTGCGACACCGAACGCTCGCAGTCGCGGAACCGCGCCCTCGCCCGGGCATTGCTCCAGAAGAAAGTGACGGAACAGCGACGCCAGCAGGCCGCCCGTGAGCAGGACGCCCGCGAAAAGGAACGCCGGCGGCGACGCCAGAAAAGTCGCGCCCAGAAAGCGAAAATGGTCGAGGAAAAGCGCAAGCATGGCGCCCAGAAGGCGCTACGGCGGCGCGTGGAGGCGGAACGATGAAGCTTTGCGAGTGGTGTGGCGAACTCATCCCCGGTTCGGCCAGGGTCTGCCCTTTCTGCGAACAGTCGCTGAGCCGCGCTTCCGAAGCGCTCGCCGAAACCGGTGCCACGCCGCGCGAATATCTGCGCCAGGTGAATCTGGAGGCCGGCCATCCCACCGTGGACGACGCGGTTCGCGCCTTTGAGGCGGCCCTCGAGGCGGGCCGCCGCGATCGCGTCCGGATGCTCCGGCTCATCCATGGCAAGGGTACCTCAACCGGCAGCGCCCTCATCCGGCAGGAGATCCGTCGCCTGCTGGCCTACAAGCTCCAGGCCGGCCACGTGCGGGCCGTCTACCCCGGCGAAGCCGTCCGCCTCAGCCGCGAGTGGCGCCGCCGCTACCCGTTCCTGGCCGAGGAGGGACGCCAGGACGAAGGCAACGCCGGCATCACCCTGGTGGAGCTGTAGGAGAACAGCTTCGCGGAAAGACAAGCATACGTCTCTCCTGGCGGGGTGCGATTTCAAATTGCGGAGGCGTCCCTGGAGGACGCCGGAAAAAAACGGCATCGCCTTGCCGCGTCCCCGGTTCCGGCGGGTCGAAGAAGTCGTCGCGGAACTCCGGGAAAGCCTCTCCGGGGAAAAGGCCGGAGCGGAAGGGTTCGACGCCAAGCTGAAGACGGCGGCGCATGTGGAAGCGGCGGCGCGAATCCTCGTCGCGCGGCAATGCAAACAGGCCGGCATGCACTGGCGCGTGGCAGACACCGCCTGCGTCTGTGCCCTCCTCGCTCGCCTTCGCTTCGCCGCCTGACCATGAGGGTGCAACAAAGTAAAATCGCACCCCTCCTGGCTTTTTCCATCCGTCTCCGTCCAGTTTCGACTTTTCTCCCCGCCAAAATGCAGTAGGATTGCCCCGATTCTTCCATCCACTTCCATCCACGAGGTTCCGCCATGTCCACCAGCCCTTCTTCCTCCTCCCGCGAATGCGGCGTCGCCGTCCTCGGCTTCGGCACCGTCGGCGCCGGCGTCGTCGAAACGCTCCTGCACAACGGCGACCTCCTTGCCGCCCGCACCGGCGTCAGGCCCGTCCTGCGCGGAATCGCCGACCTCGACACCACCACCGACCGCCACATCCCCGACCTGCCGGCCGGTCTGCTGACCACCGACTCCCCTGCCCTGCTTGCCCGTCCCGACGTCCACATCGTCGTCGAGCTCATCGGCGGCACCGGCATCGCTCGCCGCCTCGTCGAGCAGGCCCTAGCCCTGGGCAAGCCCGTCGTCACCGCCAACAAGAAGCTCCTCGCCGAAGCCGGCCCCGAGCTCTACGCCCTGGCCGAGGCCAACCACACCCAGCTCTACTTCGAGGCGTCCGTCGGCGGCGGCATCCCCATCCTCAAGGCCCTCCGCGAAGGCCTTGCCGCCAACCACATCACCTCCATCTACGGCATTCTCAACGGCACCTGCAACTACATCCTCACCCGCATGGAGCAGGAAGCCCTCCCCTTCGCCACCGTCCTGGCATCCGCCCAGCAGCTCGGCTACGCCGAGGCCGAACCCTCCCTCGACATCGACGGCCTCGACACCGCCCACAAGGCCGCCGTCCTGGCCACGCTCGCCTATGGCGCCCCGGCGCCCCTCGCCCAGATTCCCGTCCAGGGCATCCGCGACATCTCTCCCCTCGACATCCAGTCCGCGCGCTCGCTCGGCTACCGCATCAAGCTCCTCGCCATCCTCCGGAAGGGCCCGCGCGGCATCGAGGCCAGCGTCCAGCCGACTCTGCTGCCCCTCGACCACACGCTTGCCGCCGTCTCTGGCGTCTTCAACGCCGTCCAGGTCGAGGGCGATGTCGTCGGCACCACCCTCTACTATGGCCGCGGCGCGGGCCGGGCCGCCACCGCCTCCGCCGTCTGCGCCGACATCGCCGATGCCGCCCTCGACCTCCTCGCCGGTGCCCCGCGCCATCCCCGCTCCCCGGCCGCCTCCGCCGAAACCCCGCTCCCCTTCGCGCCCCCCGACCTCATCACGGCCCGCCACTACCTCCGTTTCAACCTTCACGACGTCCCAGGCTCCTTCGCGCGCGTCGCCGCCTGCCTCGCCAACCACGACATCGGCCTCGAGTCCATCATCCAGAACGAGACCCCCGACGACGCCCCGTCCGCCGCTCCCGGCTACGTCCCCGTCTCCGTGACCACGCAGCCCGCCCCCGCCGGTGCCCTCGACCTCGCCCTCGCCGAGATTGGCGCCACCCCGGACCTGGTCCAGCCGCCCATCACGCGCTTCCGCATCGAGGCCCTGGCCTGACGCAGCCCCCCTCCCCCCCCCGCGCCGCGCCGCCTACGCCTTTTTCGCCTTGGCGCCCTTCGTCGGCTTGCCCGCTTTCCTGGCCTTGGGAGACGCCTTCCCCTGGGCGGCCTGCGCGGTCTTCGCCATCGGCCGCACGTTCGGCTTCGACCCTTCCGGCACAATGTACAGCTTGAAGGCGTCATGCAGCACGCGCACCGCCTTGTCCGCATCCTTCGCCCGGATAATCACCGAGATCTTGATTTCCGAGGTCGAGATCATGTCGATGTTCACCCCGTTCGCCGCCAGCGCATCGAACATCTGGTAGGCCACGCCGGAATGCGACTTCATGCCCACCCCGACGATCGACACCTTCGCGATATCCTGGTCGAAGTGCAGCCCTCCCGCCTTCAGCGACTTCCCCAGCGGCTCGAGTAGCCGTCGCGTCTTCACCAGGTCGTCCGTCGGCACCGTGAACGAAAGGTCCGTGTAGCCCTCCTCCGACACGTTCTGGACGATCATGTCCACGTTGATGTTCGCCTGCGCCAGCTGCTTGAAGATGGTCGCCGCCACGCCCGGCGTGTCGGGCAACGCCCGCATCGTGGCCTTCGCCTGGTTCTTGTCTGCGGCAATTCCGCGAATAATCACGTTTTCCATATCGGCAACCTCCTGCCGGACCACCGTGCCCGGCTTGACCTCGAAGCTGGACATGACCTCCAGCACCACATTGTACTTCTTCGCGAACTCGACGGCCCGCGACTGCAACACCTCCGCGCCGCACGCCGCCAGCTCCAGCATCTCGTCATACGTGATCTCGTCCAGCTTCCGCGCCTGGGGCACCACCCGCGGATTGGCCGTGTAGATGCCTTCCACGTCCTTCAGGATCTGGCACCGGTCCGCATGCAACGCCGCCGCCAGCGCGACCGCCGTCGTGTCCGACCCCCCGCGCCCCAGCGTCGCCACGTCGCTTGCCGCGTTCATGCCCTGGAAGCCCGCCACCACCACCACCTTCCCCTGCTTCAGGTGGCGCTGGATCCGCGACGGGTCGATGGTCTCGATCTTCGCCTTCAGGTGCGTGTTGTCCACCCGGATGCCCGCCTGCCGCCCCGTCATGGAGATCGCGTCCACGCCGAGCGCCTGCAGCGCCATCGTCAGCACCGCCGACGACGCCATCTCCCCCGTCGCCAGCAGCGAATCCATCTCCCGCTCGTCCGGTTCCGGGTTCACCGACCGCGCCAGGGCGATCAGGTCGTCCGTCGTGTCCCCCATGGCCGAGACGACGGCCACCACCTGGTTGCTGTCCCCGCACGTCGCCTTGATGCGCGCCGCCACCCGGCGCATGCACTCCGCATCCGCCACCGACGACCCGCCATACTTATGGACAAATAACGCCATCTTTCTCGTCATCCTTTCCCCGCGATGCCGCCACCTTCGCGGCCCGGCCATCGCGCAAACGGGGCCACAGCATACCCTCCGCCCCTCCGCCTTGCAAGTCCTTGCGATGCCCTTGTGGGGGCCGCATTGCGTCACAATAAAGGACACCGGAGCGGAACGGAGAAAGAAACCGGAGACGGTTCTTGCGTCAAATACTGGACACCGGACAGAATCGGAGGATGCACACCATGAGCAGAACATCGAAAAAAGACTACCTCCTCAA
>JAFTAH010000054.1 GCA_017458625.1 Kiritimatiellia bacterium
AATTCCTTATCCAAACTTGCCCTGATGTTCCCCCACGTCGTTGCCGGATTTCGACGCAGGAAACTGCGCCTTCAATCCGGCGCCTCGTCGGGAAACACCATGCCGTCGTTTGAACAAGTTTTTTATCATCCAGGACACTAGCGGTGGAAGAGGGCGAGGGCGGCCGGGACGGCCTCGGCGAACCAGACGGCATCCGCCGTGCCGGGATGGGCGAGACTGCGGTTGAGGGCGGCCACCTGAGCGGGTTCGGGGAGATGGCGGAGGGCCTGGCGGGCGGCGGTCAGCCATTCGGGGTGGGCGTTGGGCAGCCGCGCCCCCGCCTGGAGGGCCTTGGCGGCGAGATAGGCGTTGTAGGCGGCCGTGTTTTCCGTGCCGCCGAAGGTGCCGTCGTCGCGCTGCATGGCTGCCAGGTGGTCGAGGCCGGCGGCGACGGCGGTGGCGGAGGCCTCGTCGTCGATGCCGTTGTAGAGGAGGGCGAGCACGGCCAGGGCGGTCACGCCGGACGAGCCTTCGTCGCTGGCGAAGGCCCCGTCGGGGCGCTGGGCGGCCAAGAGAATCTGGAGAGGGGTCTGGGGCCGGGGAGTCTCGTCCTGGGCGAGCAAGGCGCCGAGCGGGACATTGCTCCGGCTGCCCTGGTGCGCGGAACCGGGCCCCGGGGCCAGGTAGAGGTGCCCCGCCATGACCAGCACGGCGGCAACGGCGGCGGCTTCCGCGAGGCGGAACAGGCGGTGCCTCGTCTGCTGCCGAGCCATCCGGTCGGCGGCCAGCGCCGTGGCGACGGTGCGGGGGACAAAGTCCGGCGAGGCCACCGGCGCGGCGGGGGCCGTCCGGAGCTTGCGCACGACTTCCGCCAACGGGGAATCGGCGGCCAGCGGGTCGCTACCGGTCGCCTGGGCGACGACGCGCGCGGCAAAGCCGGCGGGGACGGCGGGGGCAGGCTGGGCGCGAAGGAGGCGCAGCACGTCCTGGAAACGGGAATCAGTCAGCGGATCAGCGGGAATAGTCTTCATCTTGGAACATCCTTTGCAAGGTGGACAGGGCATTGAAGACGCGGCTTTTGACCGTGCCGACGGGGATGGAAAGCACCTGGGCGATTTCTTCGTAGCGCAAGCCCTGGTAGACCGCGAGCACCAGCACCTCGCGATGCTTGGGCGAGAGCGCGTCGAGGGCCGCCTGCACGTCCATGTCCTTCCGTAGGGCGGGCAGGCCGCCATCCGTGATGCTTGCCGTCTCGCGGGCGTAGCGTTCCTGGAAGCTGGCGAACCGGGCCTGGCGCCGACAGGCATCCTGCCACGCATGGCGGGCCAGCGTGTAGAGGAAGGTCGTGAACTTGGCCGACGGGCGATATTTCTTGCGGTATTTCCATAGCCGGACGAAGGTCTCCTGCGCAAGGTCCTCGCATAAGGTGGAAGCGCCCAGGCGCGTGAAAAAGTTCAGGAGCGGCTGCTGGTGGCGTTCGACGAGCAGGCGGAAGGCCTCGGTGTCGTCCCGACCCGTCCGGTCCATGAGGTCCAGGTCCGGCGGCGCACCGTCCGCCGGGAGCTCGGCCTCCGTCCCGTCCGAGGGAGGAGGAGGGACTGGATGCTCGTCTGTCATCGGCTAGTCGCGATTGATCTGGACGTACGCTTCCGTGCAGTCGCAGGCGAAGACCTCGGCGGCGCCGCGTCCCAGATGGAGGTCGATGGCGAGCGTGAACTCCTTGCCGGCGAGCACCTTCCGGAGGGCCGCCTCCGTGGTCTTGCCCGCCCACGTGCCGCCCGCGACCGCCTGAAGGCCGTCGTAGGCGATGTCCACCTTCTCCTCCACCACTTTGGCGGCCGAGTAGCCCAGGGCATCCATGACGCGGCCCCAGTTGGGGGCGCCGCCGGCCCACGAGGTCTTGACCAGCAGCGAGTTGCCGACGGCCCGTGCCGCCGCCTCGGCATCGGCCGCGCTGCGGGCACCGGTCACCTGGACGGTCACGAACTTGGCCGCGCCTTCGCCATCGCGCACCATGTCCTTGGCGAGTTCGCGGGTGATGGCGCGGACGGCGGTCGCGAAGTCCTCCCAGCCGGGCACGCCCGGCCGTAGCGCCTCGGCGTTGCCCGCCGCACCGTTGGCCAGCAGAAAGGCGGAGTCGTTGGTCGACTCGTCCCCGTCCACCGTGATGCGGTTGAAGGAGTTGGCGACCGCCTCCCGGAAGAGCTTCTGCATGGGGCCACGCCGCACCTTGGCGTCGGTCAGGATGAAGGCCAGCATGGTCGCCATGTTCGGCTGGATCATGCCGGCGCCCTTGGCGAAACCGGTCACGCGGCAGCGTGTGCCATCGCCCGTCGTGAAGGTGGCGGTGTAGTGCTTGGGGCGGGTGTCCGTGGTCAGGATGCCGGTCGCGGCCGCCTTGCCGCCCGCCTCTCCGCCCTGCAGGGCGGCCGCGAGACGGTCGATGCCCGGGCGGATCTTCGCCATATCGAGCCGGATGCCGATGCGGCCGGTGGAGCAGACCAAAAACATTTCGGGGGCGACGCCGGTGGCCTTGCCTGCGTAGGCGGCCATCTCGGCGGCGTCCGCCAGGCCCGGCTTGCCCGTGCAGGCGTTCGCCTGGCCGCTGTTGACCACGACGCCGTGGGTCATGCCGAGGCGCTCGATGCGGTCGCGGTCCAGCCGCACCGTGGCGGCACAGACCTGGTTGGTCGTGAAAGTGGCGACGGCGTCCGCCGGGCGTTCGCTGAACACCATGGCCATGTCCGGGGCTCCGCTGGCCTTCAGGGCGGCCGCGAGTCCGGTGCCCAGCCAGCCCTGGGGTAGGATCGCCCGGGGGGCGAGCTGTGTGGGGTGGTTCGACTTCTTCGGTGCTGTCTTCATCTGCATGCCTCCTGCCCGCGAAGGTCGCGGGGTTGCGGGTACGCGCCATTCAACCACATTCGCCGGGGGCGTTCAAGCATCGGCACGCGCGGGGTCGCTGGCGGGAACGGGGGCCGGGGCGGTCAGCCGAGGCGGAGCACCCAGTTCGTCACGTGGCCCGCCAGGGTGAAGAGGTAGCGCGAACAGAACACCAGCACGATGACCAGGACGAGGCCGGTGCCGCCTTGCAGGCCGGCGCGATGGCGTCCCAGCCAGGGGGCGAACACTCGGCCGCCGTCGAGCGGCGGCATGGGAATCAGGTTGAGCAGCGCCAGGGCGAAGTTGACGATGGCCCCTTCGTAGAGGCCGTTGAGCCAGGCCGGTCCCGCCTGGAGGTTCCAGGCCACGCGGAAGGCCGCGCAGAACGCCATCCACAGCACCAGGTTCATGCCGGGCCCCGCCGCCGCCACCAGCTCGCCTGCCCATTTTCCGCGCATCTGCCGCTCGTCCACCGGCACCTGGCCCCACGCCAGACCGCAGACCGCCAGCATTGCCAGCGACATCCAGCCCATCTGGCGGAGCGGATTCAGCGACAAATGCCCCGTCCGGGCCGCCGTGTCGTCCCCGAAGGCCAGGGCGGCCCGCGCGTGGGCCCATTCGTGGCAGCAGATCGAGAAGATGACGATGGCACACTGGAGCGCCCATCCCGCCGGGTCGCGGAAGAGCCCCTCGATGTACATCAGTAATCTCCCTCGTACGGCTCCTCGTAGCCGTCGTCCTCGTAGTACATGCCGTCGGGGCCGTAGTAGCCATTGTCCATGAGCTCGTAGCCCTCTTCATCCAGCGGCGGCAGGAAGCCTTCGGCCACCAGCTGCGCATCATTTTCCGGCGTGAGCGTCACCGGCAGCGGAGGCATGCCCTTGCGGATGGACTCCATCTGGGATTCCTGAAGCTTCTGCTCCAGTTCCTTGCCCGTATAGAGCGGCTGGGGGAGCTCGCGGGGGCGCTTGCGGGCTTCCTGGCGGAGCCGGCGACGTTCGGCATAGGAAAGGCGCTTCTTTTCCATCTCGCCCTGGCGGGTCTCGCGGTCCTTTTCCGAGAGCACCTGGCCCGTGGTGCCTGTCCGCATGCTCAGCACCACCACCTGGTCGCCCTTCTTGAGCATGGCCTCGTCCATCTCGTAGTCGGCTTCCAGCAACGTCACCCCGTTTGGGTCGGTCTCGCCAATCTTCAGCTTGAAGTACTGGTTGTCCTTGTGGTCCACGATGGCGACCTCGAGCATCCCCTCCTCGGACTTGTCTTCGAAGATGCCCACCAGCGCCATCTGGGCGGCGAACGACTCCTGGAGCGGCACCACGCGCTCGGTCTCCTCCTCCGGTTTCGTGAGCTCGCCGAACGGCGCCCGGTCCAGGATGACCTGGTACTCCGAGAACGGCCGCACCGCCCCAAAGGCCGCCGCCTGGGCTGTTGCCGCGCCGGACAGGCCCAGCGCCCATGCCGCCGCCGCGACCGCCCTGCCGGCCGCCGCGCGTGCCAACCATCTCGTGAAACGTTTCATGACGTCCCATAGCCTACCATGTCGCCCTTCCCCACGCAAGCGTGCAGCCAGCCGACCAGCCCGAGCCTTTTCTTCTCTGCCAGGACTCCAACGCATGAACCCGCCCAGCCTCCGCAACCGCTAGCGCATTTTGCGAAAATGTGTGGCCGCAAGGTTCGGAGGTGCGACATCCTGTCGCGCCCAAATGAATTGCGCGGCTGGAAGCCGCACCTCCGGAAGCCGCCCGCCAAATGGCTACAGTAAT
>JAFTAH010000010.1 GCA_017458625.1 Kiritimatiellia bacterium
CTCCTCGCCCGCCAGCGGGTCGTAGTCATTGATGGACACCGCCCCGGCGACGCCGTTCGTCCCCGGCAAAAGCAGACTGTGACCGCAATCGCAATTCACCAGCGGCACGTTCGTCGAAAACACCGCCCCGCCCGTCAGCCCGAGATTCCCCACATCCCCATCCCCGCCCGAATTCAGCGCCCAACCTGACATCTCAGCTACCGGCTCGAAAATCCATTCCCCTGCCACCTCATCATCCCCCAGACACGTTCCCCAAGCCACCCCCGCCGCAAGGCAAAGTCCCGCCGCCGCTCCCCGAAGGAACCGCAAAGTCGGTGTTTTCATGGCTTTCCCTGGTGTTTGGCCTTGCCGGGACGCCCGCCCCCTGCAACGGGGGCATGGCCTTTCCGAACTATGTCTCTTTCTTGCAAAAGCCCGCCTGAAAAGTCAAGCCCAAAATCGGCCTCCCGAAAATTCGCACCCGTCCGGGACACAACGGAGCCAGAAGCAGAAGGCTCAACGGGACAAGCAACGACTGCACGCAACCCGGGGGTTTTCTCTTTCGCAAACAGCCCAGATGCGCCTCTCGGAATGCGTCCTCCAAGAGCGGAAGGAATCCCTCCCCCAGAGATGGATTCAGCCAATCTCGGCCGTGACGGCGTCGGCGATGGCCTGGCAGAGGCGGTCGGTCATCTCGACCGTAGGGCCTTCGACCATCACGCGGCAGAGGTTCTGTGTTCCGGAGTAGCGGACGAGGACGCGGCCGCGGTCGCCTAGCTCGGTCTCGGCGGCGGAGATGGCGGCGCTGATCTGCGGACAGTCGGCCAGAGGCGGCCGGGACTTGGTGGTGACGTTGATGAGCTTCTGCGGAGAAAGCGTCAGGATGGAGGCCAGGTCGGACATCTCGCGCCCGCTCCGCCGCAGGATGGCTAGGAGCTGCAGGGCGGAGACGATGCCATCGCCGGTGGTGTGCTTCTTGAGGAAGATCATGTGGCCGGAGGACTCCGCGCCGATGACCGCACCGCGTTCCTTCATGAGCTCGAGGACGTAGCGGTCGCCCACGGGCGAGGCCCCGAACTCGATGCCGAGGTCCTTGAGGCAGCCGCGCAGGGCAAAGTTGCTCATGACCGTCCCGATGGCGGTGTTGGCCGCCAGCTCGCCGCGCTCCTTGAGGTCCTTGGCGCAGATGGCCAGGATGTGGTCGCCGGAAAGCTCGGTGCCCGTCTCGTCGACGACAATCAGCCGGTCACCATCGCCATCGAAGGCCAGACCGATGTCGGCGCGCTCGGCCAGCACCTGTTCGCAGAGGGCCTCGGTGTGCTGGGAGCCGCAGCGGGCGTTGATGTTCATGCCGTTGGGCGTGCAATGGAGGCTGGTGACGGTGGCGCCCAGAGCCTTGAACGTCGCCGGGGCGGCCTTGTAGGTGGCGCCGTTCGAGCAGTCCAGGACGATGCGCATGCCCTTGAGGTCAAGGTTCCGGGGGAAGGTCCCGATGCAGAACTGGATGTAGCGCTGGAGGGCGTCCTCGACGCGGAAGCTCTTGCCGATGCCGGCCCCGGAGGGCAGCAGCGACTGGAGCGTGCCGGACTCCATCAGGGCCTCGATGGCCTCCTCCTCCTCGTCGGGCAGCTTGTAGCCGTCGTTGCTGAACAGCTTGATGCCGTTGTCCTCGAAGGGATTGTGGGAGGCGGAGATGACGAAACCGGCGTCCGCCTTCTGGTCGATGGTGAGGACGGCGATGCCGGGGGTGGGCAGGGTGCCGACGAGGATGGCGTCCGCGCCCATGGAGCAGAGACCGCTGATGAGCGCGTTCTCGAGCATGTAGCCCGACAGGCGCGTATCCTTGCCGATGACGATGCGGGGCCGCTTGCCGCCCTTGCGCTGCTTGATGACGTAGGCGACGGCACGGGCGAGATTCAGGGCCGTCTCGGAAAGCATGGGGGAGCGGTTGGCGACGCCGCGGATGCCGTCGGTGCCGAACAGTTTCTTGTTTGCCATGGGGGTGGGCCTTTCTGTGGTTGTTCCAGAGATTTCTAGAGGTTTCTAGAACTTTCTAGTTGGTTTTCAGGACGGTTGAAAGCTGGTCGACGATGCCCTGGAGCCAGGCGGTGCCCTGGGCGCGGGCGGGAGCCGAAACGGCATGGATGCGGTCGGGATAGGACAGCGTCGCGTCGGTGGCAACGAAGGCCTGGAGGAAAGCGTCGCGTTCCGGCGAGGCCGCCTCCCAAAGTTCGGCGGGCGGCGTGGCGAGGCGCGGCCGGAGCGCCTCCCAGCGGGCGAGGTCGGCGGCATGGGCCTGGGCAATGGCGGGCGGCTCGTCGGCGGTCTGGGCACGCAAGGCCTCGGCGACGGCGTCAAGGCGTTTGACGCGCTCCTTGCGAATGACAGCCAGTGCCCGCAGGGCCCCGGCATGGCAGGCGGCCCCCGAGGGCGTAGCCAACATGAAGGTCTGGCGCACCACGCGATACCACGCCTCCAAGGCCGCGAGATTCGCCAGATAGTGGATGCAATCGCGGAAGATACGGGTAGTCGAACGATAGCTGCGGCTGAAGGGAAGGGTGGCTGCCGGAACTGCCGGCGGAATCACCAGCTGGTTAGGCTTCTCCACATCGCGCCGAAGAATATTGCCTGCCGCCAGGACCGTCCCGAATTCGACGCATACCGGCCCGACCACCCCGCCCTGTCCGCCTAGGAAAATGGGCGGCTGGTCGAGCATCACGCCGCGCGGCACGTCGCCGAACAGCGAGGCCGTGGCCTTATCTCCGCGAGGGGTATAGTTGAAATGGATGAACGAGGACCCGATCTCGCTGTGCACCTTGCGGCTGGTGCCCCCGGAGAGCAGCGCATCACAGAAGTTGATGAGCGAGCCGCCTACCGCGAACGGGAAGAAGATGGTCTGCTTGAGGCCCACCGTATGCGCCAGCTCCGCCCCCTCCTCCAGCAAGCTGCCTTCGCGGACGTGCGCTCCATAGCCCATCGCCGCACCGTCCAGAAAGACCGACTTCTGGAAGTAGCCGCCCTTAAGCGCAACCTTCGCCCCCAGCTGGCAGTCCTCGATGGCGACGGGGGCCTCGCGCCCCAGCTCGCTGCCGGTTCCCACATGGACGCTGGCACCGGACAGCTTCGTGCCCGCATGGAGAATCGCCCCCGGCTCGACGGCATCCTCCGGCACGTCCGGGGCAATCTCGAGGGTCTGCGGCGCGGGAATGATGACTCCGTGGTCAAGCCAGTGCTGGATGATGTCGTTCATGAACAAACCTTCGGTTGTTCTTATCTTGCATGGCAATCGCCCGCGAGGGAAGAAAAAAGACAGAAAAGGAATACTTGCGACAAAATTGTCGCACCTTGGGCCTGCGGAAAGCACCAGCGGCTGAGAGCTCCCCTCCCCGGCGCGGCGCGTCACCCCTTGAAGATGACAAACTTGCGAAGGGCGTAGTTGATGAGCAGGCTCGTGAAGACGTTGACGATGGCGCCAATGCTCGTCTGGGTGCCCAGGAAGCGAATCAGGGCCCAGCTCAAGCCCAGTCCCACGCCCATCGCCAACGCTCCCACGGCCATGAAGGACAGGTATTCAGCGACGGGTTTCAGCTTGCCGGGCACGAACACGAACCGGCGATTGAGCACGTAGCAGAAGGTGTTGCTCACCACAAACGCGCAAACCCAGGAAAAGGCGTAGAGGAGGGCGCGCGTGGCATCCGTCCCCGTAAATTCGGGGATGTCGAGGCCAAAGAGCTTGACGATGGGGTCGTCGGTCGTGATGCAGGGGAATACCCAGCGCGCGAAGACGAAGGCGGCCAGCAGGTTGACCAGCGTCGACAGGGCGCCCACGAATCCGTACTTGGCGAACTGCACGGCCGGATGCGCGCTGGCCCCGTTCCCGGTAAACTGGCGCCACGCCTCCCCGATGGTTTGCGGAAAAGGCACCGGGGCGGTCTTCGCGGGCTTGCCGGAAGGCGCGTCCCCGGTCTGGGAGGCATCCGCCACTACTTCATCCAGTCGACGATTTCCTGCGGCAGCGGTCCAACCGACAGGATGCGGCACTTGGCGGTACCGGCATCGCCGGAGGGCACCTCGAGCTCGTCGCCGGCCTTGTGGCCCGCGACCGCCTTGGCCAGACGCGTCATGGAGGAAATGATGTGCAGCGCATCGTCGTGATCCCACTCGCCGAGGATGTGATAGGTCTCCTCGTGGCCGTCGGGATAGGCCAGCGTCACGCTGGTGCCCATGCCGGCCACGTCCTTCGGCAGGTCGGAGAAGTCGCTCGGACGCACCTTCTCCAGCTGCGCCACGAGGTCGTCGCGGCGGGCGTAGAGGACGGTCTGCATGTCCTTCGCCGCCTTGTACTCGAAGTTTTCGCGAAGGTCGCCGTAGGAGCGAGCCACCGCAATCTCGCGGGCGTTGGCGGGAATGTCCTCGTTGACAATCTTGTTGAGCTGCTCCTCGCGCTCGCGGAAGGAGCGCGGCGACGTCCGGAGGGCTGTCCGGGCGGCCGCCGCGGCGGCGGTGGCCTCGGACTCGCCGGAAACGACCACCTGAAGCTCGGGATACAGGCGGATGATCTTGGCCTGGATGCCCTGGCGGTCGAGCCCGCGCCACGCCGAGGAGCGGTTGATGCGCTTGAAGAAGTCCACGCGGCGGGAGTGGGTCATGCCACCGATGATCGTCTGGAGCCAGTCGACCTCCTCGAAACGCTTGCGAAGGTCCTTCTGGGTCTTGAGGCGCTCGCCCATGTAGGCCTGCTCGAGCTCGTCAATCATCATCGAGGCGATGACTTCGGGCTGCGGCAGGTCCCATTCCTGCATCTTCTTGGGATTGCGCAACACCCAGAGAAGCATCTCCTGGCGCATGCGGCGGCCAGCCATCTCGTCGGCGAACACCTTACGGCAGTCCTCCTCCTTGCCCACCTCGATGAGAAGCTTGAGGGCTTCGACGAGCGGCGTGTAGTTGAGCTGCACCAGCACCTCAAGCAGCCGGGAACGGAGTAGCTCTGGGGCAAAGCCGTCGAGGAAGTGCAGGAAGGGCGCGAGGTCGCGGGCCGGCAGCTCATGCAGGCCTTCGACGAGGAAGTCCTTGACCAGCTTCTGGCCATCGTCCCAGACGACGTACGTCTTGGTCTCAAGCAGGCCGGAGACGATCTGGCGCCAGCCACATTCCGATTCGGCCAGGTCGAGGCGGGCGGCCAGCATGACGGCCTGGAGGCGGTAGGCATGCTGGACGCGCGTCGCCCCGCGAACCACGAACGCGATGCGGTTGGCGGCAATGCGGCGGCTCTCGGGGTCGAGATGCAGCAGCTCGTCGTCAGGCGAGCCCGCCGGCGACACCAGCTCGCGGAGCTTCGTCAGCACGCTCTTGAGGTCGCGATCTTTCGCCAGCTGCGCAAACCAGGCCGCCCCATGCTTGGTGGAGCCGCCCTCGCCCTCGGCCATCCGCAACGTGTCGGCGGCCTTGGTGGGAATGACCACGGTGCCGTCCTTCTTGAGGGCCTTGCGGGCGGTATCCCAGAAGGACTTCCAGTCGGTCGGATCGACGATGTTGGACTTGACGAGCCGCTCCTGGAGCTGCTTGGCGGTCATCGGCGGCAGGCACATGACGGCATCCCGGACGACGGAGGCAGGGTCTTCCTGGACCCGCTTGGCCATGCCCTCGGGGTCGAGGTAGTTCTGGACCAGGAGGTGATCCTCCGGCAGCAGGCTGATGGACGAGACGACGTTGGCCATCGGCATCCGGCAGGCGGGCTTGGTGGTGAAATCGATGACGATGGAGTGCTCCTGGTCGTCGTTCTTGGCGACGACGCCGAAGCCCCAGATGCGGTGCCAGCAGAAGGCCCCCTTGTGGAGGGCGTGCAGGAGCTTGAAGCGGCGCACGCATTCGCGGGCGGCCAGCGGACGGCCGAACCCGGCCTCCATCTTGAGGGCGTTGAGGCGGGGATTGCCGGCGGCGACGCGGCTGGCGGCGTTCAGCCAGAAGTCAGTCGAGGTGGCCGCAGCCGGCGTATGGACCGCGCGCCACATCAGTATATCCATGCCCCCGTCGACATCGCCGCGTTTCGCGACCGCAGCCTGGGCGGTTTCGGCCCACGTGCCGGTGGCATCGGAAAGACCCGCCTTGAGAGCGGCGTCGAGCGCATCCTGCCATTCCTGGGCCGTGGCGTCGTCCCGCCCCTGTAGCTCTTCCAGCCTGGCCCTGACCTCATCCAACGCAACTTGTTCGCTCATGTGCACCTTCCTTCCAGAAAAAATCGCGCGAAGTAAAGCACAAGTGTCCTCCCGTTGCAAGCGCGGAATGAAAAAAAGCGCCTCATATTGAGGGGGGCCTGTGCGTAATTCGCCCTCTACAAGTCATGCGGATGGTCGGCAGAGGAGTTGGAGCCCGTCGTTTTCGTCCCACACATAGGGACGGCATGGAAGGCGCGAACGCCATTCTTCGACTAGAGCGGTTCAAAATAATGTATAGGTTTTTGGGGGTATCGACGCGCCCCCCTTCGGCCCCTCAGACCCATCTGATGCATTCCGCAGATGCGCCCCTCGATTCATCTGCCGAACCTTCAGCCCCTCTCTGTCGCTATTTATTTGAACAGATGGACGCGAAAGGTTTCCCATGAGTGCTATTCTATCCGTAAAAGGTCTCGCCAAGTCCTTCGGCGACGCCGATGCCCGCATCGACGTGATTCGCCGTCTCGACCTCGAACTGGAGGCAGGTGCCTTCGAGGCGGTCATGGGACCGTCCGGCTCCGGCAAGTCCACGCTGCTGCACCTGCTCGCGGGCCTGCTCCCCGCCGACGCCGGCGAAATCGTGATTGCCGGTACCGCCATCCAGACCCTGTCGGACGCCGAGGCCACCCTCTTCCGCCGGCGCCACATCGGCCTCGTCTTCCAAGACTTCAACCTTGTCCCCACCCTGACCGCCGAGGAGAACATCGCCCTGCCGATGCTGCTCGACCACCGCTCCCCGGATCCCGCCGACATCACCCATGTCATGGACCTCCTCGGCCTTTCCGCCCGCCGCCGCCACCTCCCCGACCGCCTCTCCGGCGGCGAACGCCAGCGCGTCGCCATCGCCCGTGCCCTGGCCGGCCATCCTTCCATCGTCCTGGCCGACGAACCCACTGGCAACCTCGACTCCCCCGCGGCTCGCGACTTCTGCCATATCCTGCAAAAAATGAACCATGAGACCGGCACCTCCATCCTGATGGTCAGCCACGACCCCGTCGTCTCGGCCGCCGCCGGACGCGTCCACATCCTCCGCGATGGCCGCTTTCTCGACGCCTTCGACACCGCCGGAGATCCGGCCCTCGTCTCCGCCCGCTACCTCCAGGCCATCCAGTCCCAGGAGCCCGCGCCATGATCACCTGGAAACTGACGCTGGCGGGCATGCGGAACGACCGCGCCCGCACTCTTTCCGGCGTGTGCGGCATCGCGGCGGCCGTAGCCATCCTGGCGTGGCAGATTGGTCTGGCGACAACCGCCATCCACCAGTCCGCCACCGCCGTGGAGTCGGCCACCGCCCCCTATTCGGCCTGGGTTCTCGGTCCTTCGCAGGGGGGTCCTGGCATGCCCCCGCGCGGCGGCAACGCCCCGGCGGCCGACGCCCCCGCCCCGCGCGGCAAGGACCGGGCCGAGGCCAACGCCGCCGCCGGCGGACGTCGCCAGGCCGGCCGTTATGCTCCGGTTCCCGCCCCCATCGCCGCCTCCCTCGCGAACGCCCCCGAGACCGCCTCCCTTCTCGCCCTCGACAGCCGCGACGTCACCATCGACGCCCGTCCCAATGGCCGCGTCCGCCAAGGCCCGCCTCTACGCGGGGTCGTCGCCGCCCTCCCCGAAAGCCCCAACGCCCTCGCGTTGCCCTTTGCCACTGCCTCGGCCTCACTCTCCACAGAGCCCGAGGCCGCAGCCCAGGGCGCCCCATCCCTGGGCGATGCGTCTGTCCTCATCGCCCGCTCCCTCGCCCGCCGTGCCGACCCCTCCCTCTCCGTTGGCTCCCCCCTCCTCCTCGTGTTAGGCGATCACACTGCTACCCTGACCATCGCCGGCTTCTTCGACACTACCGACCTCGTCAAGGAGTTCCCCCAGCTCTACGTCTCGACCGCCACCTTCCGCGCCCTCTTCGGCCCCGAAGCCGCCACGCCGGACACCGCCAACCTCCTCCTCGTGGCCACGCGCCCCGGCACCGACCCCGCCGCCCTCGGCTACGCCCTGGATGCCTGTCCCCCGGCCCTGGCCGACGCCTGCCGCCTCGTCACGCGTGCCGCCGTCCAGGACCGCTTCCGTTCCGACACCGTCTCCAACCTCCTCCGTTCCCTGCCCCTTTCCCTGACCCTTGTCACCCTGACCGCCGCCGCCCTCCTCCTGACCCTCCTCTCCATGGGCCTGGCCGCCCACCGCCGCCTCATCGCCGAACTCCGCTGCGCAGGCATGACGCGCATGGGGGTCGTCCGCCTCACCCTTGCCGAGGCCATGGCCATCCTGCTCCCCGGCTGGCTCCTCGGACTGCTCGTGGCCGCCCTCGTCCTCCAGCTCTTCCTCCTCTTCGAGCGCAGCGCCGACCTCCCCCGTCTTGTCTATTTCGGCTGGCAGACGCCCCTCTACACCCTGCTTTTCGCGCTGGTCGTCGGCCTGCTGGCCGCCCTGCGCCCCGCCTTCCAGGCCGCCCGCGTACGTCCCCTCGAACTCCGCGGCCCCGCCTTTGCCGCTCCCCGCCGCCTCTCCCTGCCCCGCAGCCTCCTGGGCCTCCTCCTTCTGCTGCCGCTCCCCCTGCTCGGATTGCTCCCCGGCATCCCCGCCGCCGCCCGCTCGCCCCTCCTCATCCTCCTGGGCGTGCCTCTTTTCGCCTGCGGCACCCTGCTGCTGCTCCATGCCGTCATGCGTCTGACGGAGCACCTCTTCCTCCGTCCGCTCGCCTGGCTCCTCCACCTGCATCCGACCCTTCTGGCCCGCCGCCTCTCCCGCGACCCGTCCCGTTCGCGTGGGCTCGTCCTGACGCTGGCCCTTGGCCTGGGCGCCTTCATCGCCATCCACATCTGGGGGGCAACGCTGATGTCGGCCTTCGTCCCCTCCCCGGAATGGCCCGACGTGATTGTCTCCGTCCTCCCCGCCGGCTACACGCCCACCCAGGCCGACCTCGCCATGCACGTCCCCGGCTTCTCGCCCCCCGCGACGCCCCTTCTCGCCAGCCAGTTCCCTCTGGACGCCACCTCCGCCGACCTCCTCCGCAGCCGTGGCGCCGCCCCCGACGGCCAGCTCCTCCTCCTAGGCGCCGACCCCGCCGACTACCTCGGCCCCGCCCCCATCGCCCCCTTCCGTTTTGCCCAGGGCTCGCCCGAAGACGCCCGTGCCGCCTTCCAGGCCTTCGCGGATGCCGCCCCCGCCGACGCCTCCATCCCCGCCCCCTGCCTCGTTCCGGCCCTGACCGCCCACGCCCTCCGCCTCCGCCTCGGCGACACCCTGTCCCTCGCCGGCCGCTCCTTCCAGCTCGTCGGTATCCTCGACTTGAACTGGCACATGGTCACCTCCCGCGCCCAGCTACGCACCCGTTCCGGCCGCCTCGACACCCCATCCGGGGGTGCACCCCAACATCTCACCAAGCACCCAGCTCGTGCGGCGGGGGCGTTGCCACCCGCCTCTCCCCCCGCCCGCACCCTGGGCCTCCTCCTGACCTCGCCCGCCGCCGCCAGCCCCCTGATTGGCGCACCTGGCCACGAATACTTCTTCTGGGGCAACTTCGCCCCCGAGCTCAAGACGCTACATCCCCTGGCCGCTACCGTCCGCCTCGACGCCCAGATCCGCGCCGCCGTGGGCCCAGACTCCGCCTCCACCCTCCAGGTGCACCACCGCGACGAGATCGCCGACGGCACCCTCTCCCACGGCTCCGACATCCTGGGCACCATGGCCCGCATCCCCTTCTGGTCGCTGGTCGTGACCGCCTCCGGCATCGCCGTTCTCCTGATTGCCTCCGCCACCCTCTCCCGCCGCGAATTCGCCACCATGCGGGCCCTCGGCATGACGCGCTCCCAGCTGGCCCGCCTTCTCCTCGGCGAGGCCCTGCTCGTCGCCCTGGCCGCCATCCTCGTTTCCCTTCTGCTCGGCATCCTCTTCGGCTGGTCCTTCACGGGACTGGGTGGTGCGGCTTGGTCCCTCCCGCTCACCTTCGCCTTCCCCGTGGCCCAGACTCTGCGCGGCACCGGCTTCCTCCTCCTGCTCACCTTCCTCTTCGCGCTCATCCCCCTCCCCCGCCTCCTCCGCTCCTTCTAGACTCCTAGCATCCTAGTGTACTGAATTTTAAATAAGTTTACTCTTGAAGCGGTGGTGGGATTTGGGTATGATGGGAACATGCAAAAGCCCCTGAAACTCCATTTGGACGAAGCCGACCGCCAGGCGTTGCTCGAACGGTCGCGCTCGGGAACC
>JAFTAH010000055.1 GCA_017458625.1 Kiritimatiellia bacterium
AATTCCTTATCCAAACTTGCCCTGATGTTCCCCCACGTCGTTGCCGGATTTCGACGCAGGAAACTGCGCCTTCAATCCGGCGCCTCGTCGGGAAACACCATGCCGTCGTTTGAACAAGTTTTTTATCATCCAGGACACTAGAACAGGAACTTCACCCCGGCACGCGCGAAGAAAGCCTCGAAGGAGGTGTCGTGGATATTGTGCCGGCCGATGGAATCGCTGAATTTGGAATCAGCCTTCATGAGATCGGTCTGGAAGCCGCCAGTAAGGGTCAGGTAGAGATTTTCGGTGAGGGTGTGGTCATATTCCAGGGCGATGTCCCAGAGGATGGCGTTGTCCATGTCGATGTCGTGGCGAGAGCCATTGTAGTAGAAGTCGACATCGGATTCGACGAAGACATAGCTGAAGCCAGTCTTGAGGATGACGTTCCAGTTGTCCCAGTCGATGATATTGAAGTAGGCGTTGATGCCGAGGGGCAGCGTGGAGACGGTGCCATGGAAGTCAGAGGAATTGGGGATCTTGTAGGAATGCCGGGAGTCCTTGTCCGTCTGCCAGTTGGCGTAGCCCAGGGAGAGGCCGAGGCCCCAGGGGAAGGCGACCCATTCGCGGTAGGACACTTCGCCGCCGAAGCCGGACTTGAAGAGGTCGAAGTCGCCGCCATCAGGCAGGAAGAAGGTGCCCTGCACGGAAAGCTCGCCTTCATCGTCGGACAGAATGCCGCCGAAGGAAGTGGCAGCAAGGACGAAAAGCAGGGCAAGGGAGGCCAGGAACAGTTTTTTCATCATGGGTATACCTCTGGAATCTTGAGTGGACGCGCGAACGATACCCGACTCGTGCCGTCCGGTCAAGCCTTGCCCCGGGGAAAGCACAAAAAAAACGAGTTCCGAGGAGCTCGTTGGGCAAGACAGGAAAAGTGGTGCACCCGAGAGGACTCGAACCTCCACGCTTTTAACGGCATAAGAACCTGAATCTTACGTGTCTGCCAATTTCACCACGGGTGCACCGGTGAAACGCGAGGGACTCTACCGGGCGAGGGGGGTGTGGTCAAGCATTTTCCAAGTGCGACGCAAAACTTTTTCCTTGCGGCTTGCGCGGGGGAGGGGAGGGAGGTAGGATGACGCGCGCCATGCAAGACAACATCCAGAAGGCGGCCGTCCTCATCGAGGCGTTGCCGCACATCCAGCGGTTCCAGGGGGAAACGGTCGTCGTCAAGTTCGGGGGAAGCGCGATGGACAATCTCCAGGTGGTGCGCGACATTCTCCACGACGTGGCCTTCATGGGGTGCGTGGGGATGCGGCCGGTGCTGGTCCATGGGGGGGGCAAGGCCATCAACGCGAAGTTGCAGGCGGAAGGCGTGCAGGCGACGTTTCTGCATGGGCTCCGCGTGACGGATGCGCACACCATGGACGTGGTCGAGCAGGTGCTGAACCGCGAGGTGAATCCTGGTCTGGTCCGCATCCTGAACGAGGAGTTCGGCTGCAAGGCCCGGGCCATCCACGGCGAGGACATCGTGACGGCCCGCAAGCGGGTAGGCCGCAATCCGGCGACGGGCGAGACGCTGGACTGGGGCTTTGTCGGGGAGGTGACGGGCGTCGATGTCGAGCCGGTGCAGGCGTTTCTGTCGGCGGGGATCGTGCCCGTCATCACGCCGCTGGCCAGCGCGCCGGGCGATCCGTCGACCCTATTCAACATCAATGCGGATGTGGCGGCCGCAGGACTGGCCGAGAAGTTGCGCGCACGGAAGCTGGTGTTCCTGTCGGACGTGCCCGGTCTGCTGTCCGACCCTGCGAATCCGGAATCGCTGATCTCGACGCTCCGGCTGTCGGAGGTGCAGGGGTTGATCGACCGGGGCGTGATCGCGGGAGGCATGTTGCCCAAGATCAACGGGGCGCTCAAGGCGCTTCACGCCGGGGTCCGGAAGACGCACATCATCAACGCCGCCCAGCCCCATTCCCTGCTGCTCGAGCTCTTCACCGACAAGGGCATCGGCACCGAGATCATCAACGACACGCTGTAGCAACCATCTTCCCTCCTGGAGGCGACCGCCCATGAACACGCAGGAAATCCGCGAACTCTACGATGAATATGTGATGCCGACCTACGCGCAGTCCATTTCGGTGGTGCGTGGCGAGGGGGCACGCGTCTGGGATGCCGAAGGCAAGGAGTATCTGGACTTTGCGGCGGGCATCGCGGTGGCGGCGCTGGGGCACTGCCATCCGGAGGTCACCGCCGCCATTGCCGCGCAGGCGTCCCGCCTGGTGCATGCCTCCAACCTCTACTACACCGAGAACGCGCCGCGCCTTGCGCGCCGGCTGTCCAACCTGTCGCTGGGGGGGAAGGTGTTCTTCTGCAACTCGGGCGCGGAGGCCAACGAGGCCCTCATCAAGCTGGCGCGGCTGCGCGGGGCGGAAAAGGGGCGGTTCGAGGTGATTACCATGCGCAACTCCTTCCACGGGCGCACGCTGGCCACCATGACGGCGACGGGGCAGACCAAGTACCAGCACGGCTTCGAGCCGCTCGTCCCCGGCTTCCGCTATGCCGACTTCAACGACCTGGAAAGCGTGCGCGCGGCGCTGACGCCCCAGACCGCCGCGGTGCTGGTCGAGGCCGTCCAGGGCGAGGGGGGGATTCTGCCGGCGGCCTATGCGTTCATCGCGGGCCTGCGCGAGCTGTGCACCAAGAACGACGTGCTTCTGTTCTTCGACGAGGTCCAGGCCGGCATGGGACGCACGGGCAAGTGGTTTGCCTACCAGCACTACGGCATCCAGCCGGACGGCATCTCCATGGCGAAGGCCCTGGCCAACGGGCTGCCCATTGGCGCGATTTGCGTGGATCCGAAGTGGTCCGACGTCTTCAGCCCCGGCAAGCATGCCTCCACGTTCGGGGGGAATCCGGTCAGTTGCGCGGCGGCGCTGGCGACGCTTGACGTGATGCAGCGCGACCATCTGGTCGAGCACGCGGCCGAGGCGGGGGCGCGGCTCATGGAGGCGCTGAAGTCGCTGACTGTGCGCCATCCCTGCATCCAGATGGTCCGGGGGCTGGGGCTGATGATTGGCGTGGTGCTCGACCGTCCCTGCCGCCCCGTCGCCGATGCCCTCCAGGCCGCCGGGATGCTGGTGATTCCGACGGGCGAGAAGGTCCTCCGCCTCGTGCCGCCCCTGCTCATCGGCGACAACGAGATTGCCCAGGCCCTCTCCCTGCTCGACCACTGCCTGCCCTGAGCTGGCCGCCGTCGGCGTGCCAATCTCCTCGTGCGCACTAGAGCGAATTAAGAAAAGATGTGTCCGCATTCTTGGGCCCGACCGCCGGGCGGGCCGTGCGCGGCTGGAAGCCGCACCTCCGGAAGTCTCTCGCCAAATGGCTACAGTATTTCGAAACCCACTCTAGTTTTTTCGTGCTGGTTTGATGACCTTTGCTTGGGCTGGCGGTCGCAGGAGAACTGCGGCCCGGAACGGCCCGCCCGGCGGTCGGTCGCGGGCGAGGTGCCCGCGTCCCCAGGGGGCGTCTCGACAAGGCGAGGGCGTCACGCAAAGTTCGCAAAGCGGAGGGGGATGGAGAGGTTTCCTGTTGTACTTTTTTCGGCACTCAATATTCCTTTTTTCCGATTTCCTACTTGTCTTTTTTACGGCTCCATGGCAGGATGTGCGTGACGCAAGGAAGCGAGGGCCCGGTGATGATCAGGAGATGGCAGGCGGAACGGCTGGAAGCGATGATGCGGATTCGGCGCGGGGTGAATCTGACGGGTGCGCGTCAGACGGGGAAATCCACATTGGCTGCGGGCGTGCCCTTGCCGGGGGCGCGGCGCTATACGCTCGACGACAAGGCGGTGCGTTTGGTGGCCCAGGGCGACCCACACGGGTTCGTCCGGCACGCGCCTGGCGAGGCGGTTGTCATCGACGAGGCGCAGAAGGCCCCCGACCTCCTTGACGCCATCAAGATGGTCGTGGACACGGATTCTTCGCCCGGACAGTATCTGCTGACCGGCAGCACGGATCTCCGGTTTGCCAAGACCGTCCGGGATTCGCTCGCCGGACGGCTGGGACGCATCCGGCTTCGGACGCTGGCGCAGGGGGAGATCGCCGGACGCGGGCCGCGTTTCCTGAAAACGGCCTTCGCGGGCGCGTTCGAGGCGGCCTATCCGGAAGTGGACAAGAGGGGGCTCATCCATCTGGCCTTCCTGGGCGGCTACCCTGAGCCGCTCGCCTATCCGCAGGGCGACCGCGCGCGCTGGATGCGGGACTACCTCGGTGACCTGCTCGGCAAGGATATCCGCGACGTCACGGAAATCCGCAAGATGCCCGTCCTGCGGGCGGCGGCCCGATGGCTCCTCGCCCACACGGCCCAATTTGTGACCATCGACGAGCTGGCGGCCAAGACGGCGGTATCCAAGGCGACCGCCCAAAACTACACCGAGGCACTGAAGGCCCTCTATTTGTTCGACGAACTGCCCGCATGGTCTGGGAGCGACTACCCCCTCCTCGGTCGCCGCGGAAAGTGGATGGCCGCGGACACTGCTCTCGTTGCCGGGGTCCTCGGCTGGAACGAAGAGCAGGTCTACATGGATCCGGACCGCGCCGGGAAGCTCGCCGAAACCTGGGTCTACCAGCAGCTCGCCGCCGAGGCCGACGCCTCCGACGACTTTGCTCTCTCCCACTATCGGGACGGACGGGGGCGGGAAATCGATTTCATGGTCGAACGCACAGACGGCGCCCTGCTCGGAATCGAAGTGAAGGCCGGGCAGGTCTCTTCCGGCGATTTCCGCCACCTCCGCTGGTTCGCCGCGAACACCCCTGGGCGCCGCATTACCGGCGTGGTTCTCCATTCTGGCAGCCAGACGCTACGCTTCGGCGAAGGTTTCTGGGCCGTTCCCTTTGGCATTTTCTCCTGAAATGCACAACGATTCAGAGTGTTGGAGCGAATTAAGAAAAGATGTGTCCATATCCTTTGGCCCGCCCGCCGGGCGGGCCGTGCGCGGCTGGAAGCCGCACCTCCGGAAGTCGAAATGTGCCTTGTATTGGGAGGCGCGGCATCTTGCCCACGCGCTGGAAAAAGATGCGCGGCTGGAGTGCGGCTGGAAGCCCCATCTCCCAGAACGGGCCGCCCGGCGGGCGGCCCCTACCAAGGGTTTGGCTACACAATTCTTGAAATTGCTCTAGTTTCTGAAGGCTTCGCGGAGGCGCTGGGCGAGGGAGGTGCAGCGGCGCTGGGCCTCGCCGTTGCGGACGCAGAGGGCGACGGCCTTCTTCGTGCCCACGAGCACCACGAGCTTCTTGCCCCGCGTGATGGCCGTGTAGAGCAGGTTGCGCTGGAGCATCACGTAGTGCTGGGTGTGCACCGGAACCACCACGCACGGATATTCGCTCCCCTGCGACTTGTGGACGGTCACCGCGTAGGCCAGCGACACCTCGTCCAGCTCGTTCACGTCGTAGCTGACGTCGCGGTCGTCGTAGCGCACCAGCACCTCGCCCTCCGCCGCGTCGACCTTCACGATGCGTCCCACGTCTCCGTTGAACACGTCCTTGTCGTAGTTGTTCTCCATCTGCATGACACGGTCGCCTGTCCGGTAGGTCCAGCCCCAGTGCTCCACCTGCGCCTTGCCGGGACCGGGGGGATTGAGCGCCGCCTGAAGGGTGACATTGAGGGAACGCGCGCCAATGTCGCCCTTCTGCATGGGCGTCAGGACCTGGATGTCGCGCAGCGGGTCGAACCCGAACCGCCGGGGAATGGCCTCCTGAAGCAGCCGGCGCACGAGGTCCGCGGTGCGCACGGGGTCTTCCGCGTTGACGAAAAAGAAGTCGCCGCCCGTCTCGAAGCGCGCGCCCAGCTCGGGCATGAGGCCCTCGTTGACCGCGTGGGCGTTGCGGACGATGAGCGAGCCGGCGGCCTGCCGGAACACCTCCGTCAGGCGGTAGACCGGAAGCGTGTCGGACTCGATGAGGTCCCGCAGCACGCATCCCGGGCCGACGCTGGGCAGCTGGTCGACATCGCCCACCAGCACCAGCAGCGCGCCCTTGGGGATGGCCCGGAGCAGCTGCGCCATGAGCTGGACATCGAGCATAGAGGTCTCGTCGACGATGAGCGCATCGATTTCGAGCGGGTTGCGTTCCTTGCGCCGGAAGCCGCCCGTGCCCGGGTCGAACTCGAGCATGCGGTGGATGGTCTTGGCCTCGCGCCCCGACAGCTCCGCCATCCGCTTGGCCGCGCGACCCGTCGGCGCGGCCAGGGCGATGCGCATCCGCTTGGCGGCCAGGGCCCGGACGATGGCCTGGACGAGCGTGGTCTTGCCGACGCCGGGACCGCCCGTGATGATGACGACCTTGTGCCGGAACACCCCGCAGAACGCGGCCTTTTGGCCCGTCGCCAGCTCGATGTTCAGCTTGGTGCCGACCCATTCCAGCGCCGCCTCGTACTTCTCCGGGGGCATCGGGCACGGATGCGGAGCCGCCGCCAGGTCCAGCAGGCGGACGGCCACCTCCCGTTCGGCCGTGTCCAGCGGCGCCAGGTACACCCACGGGTCTCCCTCGGCGGCGCCCGGTGCCCCGCCGTCCTCGCCGCCGCCACCCGTTGTCGGCGCGGGGGCCACCCGTAGCGTCCCGTCCTGGAGCTCCACCCGGAGGGCCTCCTCCAGCGTCTTGCGCTTGATGTCGAGCATGGTCTGCGCGCGGCCCAGCAGCGCCTCCCGGGGATAGGCGCAATGGCCCTGCGACGACAGCTCCAGCAGCGCGTAGGACAGCCCCGCCCGCGCCCGGAGCACGCTGCCTTTCTCCACGCCGAGCCGCATGGCGATTTCGTCGGCGGTCTTGAACCCGATGCCCCGGATGTCGCGCGCGAGGCAGTACGGATCCATCCGCACCGTGTCGATGGCCTTCTCTCCGTACATCTTGTAGATGCGGAACGCCTTGGCGGTCGACACCCCGTTCGCCATCAGGAACGACATGATCTCGCGCACCGCCTTCTGGGCGGACCACGAGGCCTTGATCTTCGCCCGCCGCTGCGGTCCGATGCCCTCCACCTTTTCCAGCTCGGCCGACCGCTTCTCGATGACCTCCAGGACGTCCTTCCCGAACGCCTCCACGAGCTTCTTGGCGTAGACGGGCCCGATGCCCTTGATGAGGCCCGAGCCCAGAAACTTCTCGATGCCGTCGAGCGTGTCGGGCACCACGGCGACGAGCTGGTCGGCCTGGAACTGCCGTCCGTGCTGCCGGTCCATCACCCAGTGGCCCTCCGCCTTGATCCATTCCCCGACGTGGACTTGCGGCAGCTTCCCCACCACCGCCGCAGGCGTCCGGAGCCCCCGGAACTTCACCTTGAGCACGCAGAAGCCGGTTTCCTCCGAATGGAAGGTGACCGTCTCCACCAGCCCCTCCAGATGCTCCGCCGCGCTGCCTGAAGCGCCAAGCTGTCCCGGATTCGTCATGCCCACGCTCCGGTCAGCCGCGCTCCGTCTGCGCCGCCCACAGCGACTCCATCGCGGCGGCGGCCATCTCGGGGGAAATGCGTGCTAGCGCCGCCGTTGCCTCCGCCGAGTGCCGGGGAACCTTCCGCGAGCGCACCGCCGATTCCTGCAGCACCCGCGTCCAGGGGCCCAGCGGCCCTGTCTTGGCCGGATCCGTAATGCCGAACACGGCGACCGTCGGCCTGCCCAGCGCCGCCGCCAGGTGCATGCCGCCCGAATCATTGCACACCACCCCGTCGCACACGCTCAAGGCGGCCGCCATTTCCGGCAGATTGGTCAGCCCCGCCAGCGAGGCCGCCACCCCGCCCTGCTGGCGCACGGCCGCCGCCACCTGCTCGCACAGCGGGGCTTCCGCCTTCGTGCCCAGCAGGATGGCGGTTGCGCCGACCCGCTCATGCAGCAGGGCCGCCGTCTTTGCGAACCGCTCGGGCGCCCACTGCTTCGAGTCGCCGCGCGCCGCCCCCGGCACCAAGGCCACACGCCGGGGCGCCTCCAGCGCGGCCTGCCCGCCGGGACATTCCGCCAGCCACGCCTTGACCCGGACCACCGCTTCGCCGTCCGCCTGGATTTCCGGCATGTCGAGACTGCCGGGCAAGGCGCGGTCCGGCAGCCATACGCCGTAGGCTTCCCACGCCTGATGCGACGCCAGGGGCGCGTCTGCCGCCGGCTGGGCCGCCGAGCGAAGCTCCGTCAGCAAAAACCGGCGCGGAAAATGCCCCGCCGTGCCCACCCGTTGCGGAATGCCGGCCCTGAAAGGCATCCAGGCCGACCGCCACGAATTCGGCAAGACCACGGCCCGATCGAACCGGCCCTCACGCACCTGGCTGACACATGCCGCCAGCTCGCTGCGACTGGCCTTGGCCCCCGGCGCCCGAATCGTCCCCGCCACCCCCTCGTGAAGCCGCCACAGGTCGTCCAGCCCTCGCCGCGCCAGCACCCAGACCTCGGCCTTGCCGCCCGCCTCCGACCGCCGCCACGCCTGGAATCCCGGCCACGCCATGACCACATCGCCCAGCCAATTGGGAGATACCACCAGCACTTTTTCCGCTTGTTCAACCATGTCGTTCACAGAATACCGCCTCCCCCTGGCCCCCGCAAACCGATTCTTTGCCTCCGCCACCGCCAGGGTGTGAGCAAAAAGTGTAAGGGTTTCAATGGAGGACGGGCAGAAAATGGCCTTGTTTGTTGAAAACAGTCGAAAATCGCATGTCTATGAAAATATAGACATATCATTTGGCCTTTCGCGGTCGAGGGAGACGCCTGGGG
>JAFTAH010000056.1 GCA_017458625.1 Kiritimatiellia bacterium
CATCGCAAAAAACGCGGCTAGAGCATTTTGCGAAAATATGTGGCCGCAAGGTTCGGAGGTGCGACATCCTGTCGCGCCCAAATTAATTGCGCGGCTGGAAGCCGCACCTCCGGAAGCCGCCCGCCAAATGGCTACAGTAATTTGAAAACCGCTCTAGAACGGACGCGCCCCGTCGCGCCCGCCCCCCCCCCGTCGCGTTCCCGTTTCTTCGGTTCCCCGTTATCCTGCCCACTCCCCTCCGCATTCCCCTCGCCTTCTTCCCAGCAAGTCGCAAGTCGCTCGTCGCAAGTCGCAAAAGCCAGGCTTCAACTCACGCCCAAATGCCGTGCGTTTACGTCAAAACCAGTCTGTTTTCAACAATTGCCCTCCCTCCCCCATCCCCTTCCCCGCGAGAACCGCGCTCCGCCGCCTGACCATGATGGTGCAACAAAATACAATCGCACCCGGCGGCTACCCCCCGCTGATTTTGGAGTGGCGCAGGCGGACGGGAAAAGTGTAGGATAGGCGGCACCGAAGGGAATCGCGAAAAGATGTGGAACGTATTGCTAGGCGGCGGCGTGGTGGTCTGGGTGCTGGTGGGAATCGGCCTCTTCGGAGGCATCGTGTTCCTGGAGCGGATTTTCAACCTCCATCGTGCCCAGATTGATCCCGACGACTTCCTGAAAGGCGTCTACACCATCCTGGGCCGAGGCAATCTGGCCGAGGCGGCCTCCATCTGCGAGGAGAATCCGGGTCCCGTGGCGCGGCTCGCCCTCGCGGCGGTCATGCACCATGATGAGGCGATGGATCGCATGGAGGAGGCCATCGAGGCGGCCGGACTGGAGGAGGTCGCGCGGATGGAACGGGGTCTGGGCGTGCTCGCGACGCTGGCCCGCATCATGCCGATGCTGGGACTACTGGGCACGGTCGTCGGCCTCATGAAGATGCTGCTGGTCATGCGGGCCCAGGCCCCGCTGGTGCAGTCGATGGACCTGGCGGGTGGCCTCTGGGAGGCCCTGGCGGCGACGGCGGTCAGTCTCGTGCTGGCGGTCCTGCTCTACGGCGGCTACAACTTCCTGGTGGGCCGCGTGGAATCGATTCTGCTGGACATGGAGCGGGCGGCGGGTGCCCTCCTGAACTTCATGCGGGCCTGGAAGACGGATCCCGGAACGGGTCTCGCCAACGCAACGGCCGACGACGAATCCGCAGCCGCGCCCGGCAAGTCCATGCCTTCCGGAAGGACCGGGGAATGAGCGTGTCCGGCAAAAAGACCGCCCTCCGCGGCGGCGTCCGGATGGGCTTCCGGGAAGCGCATCGGCGTTTTCTGGGCCACTACCGCCTGGCCGTGGGTCCGGTCGAGGTGGTCGCCCTCCTCAACGTGCTGTTGCTCTGCGGCATGTTCTGGCTGGCATCGTCGGCCTGGGTCCTGCAGCCGGGCATCCGCGTACGCCTCCCCGAAGCCCCGTTCGTGGATGGCAGGGTGATGGGAGCGCGCGTCCTGACGCTGACGAGGGAGGGCCTCGTGTTCTTCGACGACGAGCGCATGGAGCTGGACCATCTCGGTGCCGCCCTGGCCAAAGGCGCCGGTCCGCTCCTCATCGAGGCGGACGCTTGGACAACCTATGGCACCCTGGCCAAGGTATACGCCCTGGCGGCGGAGGCGGGCGTCGAGGAAGTGGTGCTCGGCACGCGTCCCGTCGGTTCCGGAGCCAAGGCGTCGCTCGCCCAACTCCGTCGGAATCCGCCCCGAAACGCCCCCGCCGGCGCAGGGAGCCCTCCCCGATGAGGCAACCCCTCCCGCAAACGGAGGCGGAACGCGCGCGACGCCGCAAGGCTAGCCGCCAAAGCACGCGCCGCGCCATCTTCGTCGTGGCGGCCCTGGTCGCGGTCGTTGGGCTCGGTTTGCGCGTGGAAGAGACGGCCGACTCTTCGCCTGACGGCTCGCACGGCAACAACCATGTTCGCTGGGCGGGCCCGGGAGGTACCGGCCTCGGCCCCCACGTGCGCTGGGCCCATGCCCCCAACACCCCGCCAGACGCCCCATCGCCCGATGACCGCCCGGCCCCCCTCCCCGTCGACGAGGAACATGCGACTGCAATGCGCATGGTGTTGTCTCCCGAAGTGTTTGCCCTGGCGACCCCCGTCGGCTTTACGCGACTCCTCGAGGAAGAACACCCCGCCATGCCCGAACCCGGCCAAGCCGAAACGGACGGCCCCCCTGCGGACGCCGCCCTGGCCTCGCCTCTTGCGTCGCCGCCCTCCGCAACCGCCGTCTCCGCCATGCTCGACGCCTCCGGCACCTCTGCGGATGCCGCCCCCTCCGCTACGCGGCCAGACCGGCCGACCGGGCTCTCGCTCGGCGAACGCTGGACCCCGCCCCCCCCCTCGGCGGCCGAGACAGGAATGGGCCTACTGCCCGGGAATGGCGTCTTTGCCGCCCGCCAGGCCTCCCCTGGCGCCCGCATGGAGTTCTCCGCCGGCTGGGAATCGCGCATGTTCTCCGGCATGGAGCTGGACTACGGCACCTGGTGGCCTGGCCAGGACTGGCAGGCGTCCATCGAGGTGGAGTTCGACCACGTGGGCGTCCCTGTCCACGTGCTGCTGACCACCCGTAGCGGCAACGCCCCCGTGGATGCGCGCCTGGTTCGCGGGGCCTACGGCTGGCGCCTCCGCGACCGCGCCGCCCTCCGCCGTGGAACCGTGACCTGGGTCGTCCCCGCCAGTGACACTCCGCTCCCCTCCCCTTCCGCCGATGCCACCATGGCGGCCAACAACGCCTTCCCCAGCCTGCCCGACGCCCCTTCCGAGCTCCCCGCTGCGGCACTCCTCGCGCCGCCGGCCACGCCGACAACCGGAGGAAACGCCGATGATTAGCCTGGGCGTCCCCATGTTCCTGTGGCTTTGGGTCACCGCCGGCCTGCTCGTCCTCGGCGTCCTCGGCTTCTTCTACGTGCTGCGCGACGTCCGGCGTCGACGGCATCATGTGCGTCACCCGGCGCATCTTTTTTGTTGCGGAAGATGCGGGCGCGTGTATGTTGGGGGCTCCGGCGAAAAGGCGGCCGCCTGCCCGGCCTGCGGTCACCTGAACGGAAGCGTCCGTTCGGTCTGACCGCGCCTCTCCCCCAGATGGTCCCACCTGCCCGCCCTTTCCGCTTTTCATAACCGGAGAAAAACCATGAAGTTGAACATCCCTGTCGTGAACTGGACCGCCAATGCGGAGTCGCCTGTGGTCGAGTCCTTCCTCCAGCGTCCCCCCGTCGACCCGCAGGCCGAAGCCGTCGCCCGCCGCGTCCTCGACGCCATCCGCGCCGAAGGCGATGCCGCCGTCGCCCGTTTCACCGAAGAGTTCAACCACGCCCGCCTCTCGCCCGGGCAGTTCGTTGTCACCCGCGAGGAACGCGCCGCCGCCCAGGACGCCGCCGACCTCCGCTACAAGCGCACCCTCAGCGACATCTACACCCGCGTCGCCCGCTTTGGCCGCGCCGGCATGCGCAAGGACTGGAACATCGCCTCCCCGAAGGGCGGCCTCCTCGGCGAGCTCTTCATACCCCTCCAGCGCGTCGGCATCTACGTCCCCGGTGGCACCGCCCCCCTCGCCTCCACCGTCCTCATGACCGTCACCCTCGCCAAGGTCGCCGGCGTCCGCGAGATCGTCGCCTGCACCCCCAGCGCCGCCGACGGCTCCGTCAACCCCGACCTCCTCTGCGCCCTCGAGGTCGCCGGCGCCACCGAAGTCTACCGCATCGGCGGCATCCAGGCCATCGGCGCCATGGCCTACGGCACCCAGACCATCCGCAAGGTCCAGAAGATTGTCGGCCCCGGCGGCCCCTACGTCGCCGCCGCCAAGAAGCTCGTCTACGGCGAAGTCGACCTTGACATGGTCGCCGGCCCCAGCGAGATCGCCGTCCTCGCCGACGACACCGCCACTCCCGTCCACCTCGCCGCCGACCTCATGAGCCAGCTCGAGCACGGCAGCGGCCACGAAAAGGCCCTTTTCGTCACCACCTCCAGGTCCGTCGCCGACAAGGTCCTCGCCGAGATCGACCGCCTCATGCTCGTCTCCGGCCGCGCCGACTACATCGCCCGCGCCGCCGAAAAGGGCGCCCTCTGCGTCGTCGTCGACACCCTCGACACCGGCATCGAGCTCGTCAACCGCTTCGCCCCCGAACACTTCGAAATCCAGACCCGCGAACCCCAGCGCTGGGTCCAGCGCGTCCGCAACGCCGGCGCCATCTTCGTCGGCGCCTGGACTCCCGAATGCGCCGGCGACTTCGTGGCCGGCCCCAGCCACGTCCTCCCCACCGGCGGCACCGCCGCCTTCTTCTCCGGCCTCACCGTCGACAGCTTCCGCAAGCGCAGCAGCGTCATCGCCTTCACCCGCGCCGACCTCCAGGAAACCCTCCCCCTCATCGAGGAAATGGGCCGCGTCGAAGGCCTCGACGGCCACGTCCGCTCCGCCACCGTCCGCTTCGACCCCCATCCCCCCATCCACTAGCCTTCCCCCTTCCTCCCCCCTAGAGTCCTAGAATTCTAGAATCCTAGGGCAAATGGCCCCATTTTTTCCTTGCAGAGCTGCCTCCCCGGCGGTACCGTAGACTGTGCAAGCTGGGACAGGCCGCAAATTAGCCTGTCCTAAGAATTGGAAAAGCATCAACCAATAGAAAGAGGTACTTCATGGCCGCTGTTGTCGATAAGGAAAAGTGCACGGGTTGCGAAACTTGCAAGGATGGTTGCCCCGTCGAAGCCATTGAAATGGTCGAAGGCAAGGCCGATATCAAGGCCGATGTCTGCATCGAATGCGGCGCCTGCGTCGGCGCCTGCCCCTGCGAGGCCATCTCCATCCCGTAGCCCCACGCCAGTTTCTGGCACGACGGAAGTCCCCCGGGACTTCCGTTTTTTTGTCCCCACGGTGTGGCGGGGGCGTCCCCCCCTCTCCCCCTGGCTTCCCGCCGCCTCGGCTTGCCGGGTTCCCGTTCGCCCCTGCTCCCCATCTCGGGCTGCGACCCCGTCGCGCCCCGCCCCCCCCTCCCTCCCCTCCCCACCCGTCGTCCCTCCTCTTCCCGCCCTCAAACTCCTGTGTTTTTTCGTCAAACATTGGGCTTTTTCCAACCAATTCCATTGACTGGGCGTCACTGGCGGGCTAAGCTGTGGGGGCGCAGAAGAGGCGCGAAGGAGTGCGGAGCATGAGAATGAGCGTGTGGATGGTGGCGGTCATGGCTGTGGCGGCGATGATGGCGGCGAGGGGAGCGTTTGGGGAAGGCCGAGATGGGGTTCCGTGCGGGTACGAGCCGTCCGAGATTGTGGCGATGGATTGTGAGCTTCCAGTCGGGGACAGCGAGGGGAGGGCGCAACGGGAGAAGCGCGGTCTGGTGTTGCATTATCGTTTTGGAAGGGGCCGTCTGTGGAAGACGGAGGCCCGGGTGCGGGATTGGAGCCAGCATGGGCACCGCGGCCAGGTGAAAGGGGATGGTCTGGAGATCGTGGAGGGTATCGAAAAAGGGGGGAAGGCGGTGCGTTTCGATGGTCATGGCGATTACATCTGGGTGCCGAGGAGTGTGGCCCTGGAGTCGGACGAGCTGACGTTGGCGGTCTGGCTGAAGGTGCGCGCGGAGGCGGCAGCCCTCGGCGACGAGGGCATCGGGGCGGTGGTGTTCAAGCGCAACACGTCCTTCCACGACAACGAGGATTATTGTCTGGAAATTCATCCGGGCCGGTTGCTGCGGACGGACCTTTCCTCGCCGCGATGGGGGCACGCCAAGGTGACTACGCCGTGGGCGTTGGAACCGGAATTGTGGCATCACGTGGCCGTAACAGTGGGGGAAGGGGAGGCCAGGATTTACGTGGACGGCGAGCTGGCGGCCGCCAAGCCCCATTCCGCGCCGCTGGACCATAACCAGGCGACGGACCTGCTTGTGGGGGTGCGCGATCATGCTCAATATCCGTTGAGCCGCTTCGGCATGTTCGATTTGTTCGAGCTGAAGATCTGGGACAAGGCGCTGGGGGCGGAGCAGGTGGCGGCGTTGTACGCAGAGTGGAAGGGGCGTCCGGGCGTGGGACGCTGGGAAGCCCCCAAGGCGCTGCCGGCGAATGACAAATTCCCGACGCCCCTCGTCGCCTCGAATGTCCCGCCTCGTGGGTGCGGGAGTCGGCCGATGGAGGATTCCCCAAATCGGATTTTCCCGGAGTGGAAGCCAGTGTCTAAGCGCGATTCCGGGCGGGGCTCCGAGTCGCGGCTGGCGGCGGAGCTGTCGGCGCTGGTGGCGCAGGGGCGGCGGGACCGGGCGGCGAGCCCGGAGTTTTTGTCTGCGTTGGAACAGCTTGCCAAACGCTATGCGAATGCCGCGGAAACAAAACCCGCGCCGTCGGACCGCCTGCCGATGCGGGCGGACTGGCAGAGGACGGGCTGGCCGGCGGGCTGGGAGTCGGTGCGGCGCGATGTGTGGACGTTCGGGGACGGGAAGGCGCGGCAGAATGAGGCGCATCCCAACACGCGGTACGTGCTGTTCTTCGAGCCGGGGAAGAAGTGGCGGGATTACGCGGTGAAGGTCCGCTTCGAGAGCGACCGCTGGCTGACGCCGCCCAGCCGTTCGGCGGCGGAGGTGTGGGTTCGGTGCAAAGGCGTGGACGAGGCATACCGGGTCGAGTGGTGCGGAACCGGCGACATGGCGGTTATCAGTCGGGAGGGTGGGGGCATGGAGCGGCTGATTGCCCGGGCCCAGGTGCCGCCGGAGACCGTCCGGGACGGCAAGCCTTGGACTGTGCGTGTCCGCGGAAGCGAAATCGCCGTCGAACACGAAGGCCGCCGCTATTTCGAAGTGATTGATTCGACACACCCGGAGGGCTCCGTTGGCGTGGAGAGCATCCACATCCCTGTCAGCTTTGATGAGTTGGAAGTTGAGGCGCTGCCGGGGGGGCGGAACTAGAATTCTAGGGCGGCCAGCGTAGTGTTCTCCCAATAAGAGTCCCTAGTTGTTCTTGGCAGGTTGCTCAAGGTCGAGCAACGGCTATCCAAGCTGGTCCCTCGCCCGGTCGATCTGTCTCAGGAAGGCGAGCCATTCCTGGTGGTTGTGGCCGGTCGCGGTGCGGTGCAGGACCTTGCCTGTCGCGTAGTCGAGGGCGGCGAACAGAGTCGTGGTCCCGTTGCGGACGTAGTCGTGCGTCTGGATCCTGATGTGCCTGATGCCCAGCGGCAGGCAGGGCAGGGTGCGGGAGTTCCGACGGGATTCCAGGACCTCGCGGTCTCCCTTGCGCAGTTCGAGTTGCAGGCGCGGTTTCATCTCCCCAAGCAGACACAAATCCCGAACCTCGTCTAGGTTTTTTTTATTTTGAGAACAGCACACGAGTTGATCTAGTCTACTGAATTGCAAATAACTTTACCGTTCTGGTCCCCTTCGGTGGCGCAAGGGGGAACCAAGGGGTGCGGCGGAAGGCCCAATGCGCGTCTTGCCGGGTTGATTTTGCGCAGGATGTCCAGCCCTTCGGCGTGC
>JAFTAH010000057.1 GCA_017458625.1 Kiritimatiellia bacterium
ACTTGTTCAAACGACGGCATGGTGTTTCCCGACGAGGCGCCGGATTGAAGGCGCAGTTTCCTGCGTCGAAATCCGGCAACGACGTGGGGGAACATCAGGGCAAGTTTGGACAAGGAATTTTGAATTCAGGACACTAGTCTCTCTCTCCTCTCCTTCCCTTCGCACTTTTCTTCTGCGAACTGGACTAAGGGACAGACTATTTGTTGTTGACAAGAAGTGCGGGGCGTGCAACAGTCAAGCCGTTGACCGAAAGGACTGACCATGCGAAGAAAACGAGTGAAGGTTGAGGGTGGGGGATATTACCATCTGGTGAGCAGATGCGCCTTGAAGCAGTTCCTGCTAGGCGAGGACGACAAGCGGGCGTTTGTCTCCATGTTGCACCGAATTGCCGCATTTTCGGGCATTGAAGTGCTCACATATTGCATCATGTCCAATCATTTCCATCTCTTGGTGCACGTGCCACCCAACATCGTACCTGGCGAATCAGAATTGCTGATGCGCGTAGGCATGCTTTACGGGAAGCAGCGAGCCGAAGGCATGCGGCAACGCTGGGATGGCTATCGCAAGGCCAACCTCGGCACCGTCCTGGCCAAGGAGCAGGAACAGCTTCAAAAGCGCATGGGCGACATCTCCCCTTTTATGCAGATTCTGAAACAACGTTTCACCATCTGGTATCGTGCACATCACATGGGGCACGAAGGCACACTCTGGCAGGGACGCTTCAATAGTACACTGGTGGAAGGCGGAGGCTCCCTGGCGGCTGTCGCGGCCTATATCGACCTCAACCCCGTACGCGCGGGCATCGTCAACGACCCCAAGGACTATCGTTTCAGCGGCTTTGGAGCCGCCATGACAGGCGACAAGGACGCCCGCGCGGGACTGACTGGCATCTATGGGGACATCACGAATGACTCAGGAAAGCTCGTTTCCGCCTATCGGGGGCTTCTGTATGCCAAAGAACCAGTAATACAGCCTTCATCCGGAAAACGAAAGACTCAGCCACAAGCAAGGAAAATGCTTCTCCCGATGCTTCTCCGTCACCGTATTCGCGCGATGACAAGTGGACTTGCCATTGGCTCGCGGAGCTTCACGGACAGCATCTACGCTGCTCACCGCTACGCTTTCAGCGAACGGCGTCTCTGTGCCGCCCGCGGTGAAAGCTTGTGCCCCGACTGGGGCGGCATCCAACTCTGCTCCGTCCGGCACCTCCGCAAAAACCCCATCAGTATTTCCCCCTAGAATGATGGAGAATCGGTCTGCTTTGACCCTCTATTTCACTAAGGGACAGGCTATTGGTTATATTGTGGCGCCATTATAACCACTCACGTCAGGCTCATCTCGAGGTCACTCCACCGTCACGCTTTTGGCCAAATTGCGGGGCTGGTCGATTTCGCACCCCCGCAGACGGGCCACGTGATAGGCAAAGATCTGCAAGGCCACTGCCGTCACGATCGGGGCCACATACGAGCTGGTTCTCGGCACCTCGATGACGTCCGCCACCGCTGCGGTGGCCGCCTCGTCACCGGCCGTCACGATGCCAATGACCGGTGCCTTGCGGGCGCGGCATTCCTCGACGTTCCCCAGCGTCTTTTCCTTGCCCGGAATGTCGTTCAGCAGCGCCACCACCGGCACCGACTCATCCAGTAGCGCAATGGGCCCGTGCTTGAGCTCGGCGGCCTGGTACCCCTCCGCATGGATGTAGCTGATCTCCTTCAGCTTGAGCGCCCCTTCCAGCGCCGTCGGGTAGAGGATGCCGCGTCCGATGAAGAACGCGTCCCGCACCTGCGCATACTTTTCTGCCACCTGGGCAATCCGTTCGTTCTGCGCCAGCACTTGCTCGACGAGTCCCGGAATCCCTTCGATCTCGCGGCACAGCGTCATGCCTTCCTCGCGCGACAGTCGCCGCCCGCGCCCCATCTTCAGGGCCAGCAGCAGCAGCACCGCAACCTGCGACGTGAACGCCTTGGTCGAGGCCACCCCGATCTCCGGTCCCGCGTGCAGATACACCCCGCGGCCCGTCTCCCGCGCAATCGTGGATCCCACCACGTTGCACAGCCCCGCCACCACCGTCCCCTTCTGCACGGCCTCCCGCACTGCCGCCAGCGTGTCCGCCGTCTCGCCCGATTGGCTGATGGCAATGACCAGATCATCGGGAGCAAGAATCGGATTGCAGTAGCGGAACTCTGCCGCCTGCTCCGGCGAGGTCGGCACATCCGCCAGTCCCTCGAACAGATACTTCCCGACCATCCCCGCATGCAGCGACGTTCCGCAGCCCACGATCACGCACCGCCGAATACCCGCCAGCTCGCGCGGTGTCAGGTTGAGCCCCGACAGGATTGCCGTCCCCCGGTTCATCTCCAGGCGCCCGCGCAGCGCATTTCGCAACGAGCTTGGCTGCTCGAAAATCTCCTTGAGCATGAAGTGCTCGTAGCCTTCCTTCTCGGCCGCCCCGACCTCCCATTCCACCGATGCCACCGGCCGTTCCACGGAGGCCGACGTGTCGAGCCCGTAGAGCCGCACCCCATCCGCCGTCACCACCCCCACGTCGCCATCCTGCAGATAGATCACGTTCCGCGTCATCGACACGATGGCCGAAACGTCGCTCGCCACGATGGTTTCCCCATCGCCAACGCCCACCACCAGCGGACTCCCCTTGCGCGCCACCACGACCTGTCCCGGATGCTCTGTCGAGACCACGGCAATCCCATACGTCCCATCCACCCGCCGCAACGCCTCCATGACCGCCGCCAGCAGATCGCCGTGCTCATACGCCGCAATCAGATGCGCCAGCACCTCCGTGTCCGTCTGCGACGCGAACACCACCCCGCGCCCCTCCAGCTGCGCCCGCACTGCCGCGTAGTTCTCGATGATGCCGTTGTGCACCACCGCGATCTTCCCGTCCGCCGAAACCTGGGGATGCGCGTTTGCCTCCGTCGGCAGGCCGTGGGTCGCCCACCGCGTATGCGCGATGCCGACATGCGCCGCCCGCACCTCCTTGCGCGGAATTGCCTTGCGCACCTTCTCCGCAAGTGCGGACACCTTCCCCGTCTGCTTGACCACATGCAAGGCGCCATCCGTCCCCATCAGCGCCAGCCCCGCCGAGTCATAGCCGCGATACTCCAGCCGTCGCAGTCCGTTCAGCAGCACATCCGCCGCCGGCCGATCGCCCACAAAACCTACGATTCCGCACATAATGCCCTTTCTCCCCCCCCCGCGCCCGCGCCGCACCTTGATTCTACGCCCCGCTCCTCCCCCACGCGCAACCCCATTCCACCCTTCCGACATTTTTGTCGGACATCCCCGTGCGAAGCCTGGCTGGATTCTCCCTGCCAACTGCCCCACCATCAGCAACCCGACGGCGCTTCTGGCGCTTCTCCGTTTCCAGCCTTGCCCTCCGCCGCTCCCTCGACTACACTTCGTCCGCCATGTCCAAAGAAGAAGAACAGCAAAAGGCCCAGGCCACCATGCGCATCGACATCACCCCGTCGATGCTTGACGAACTCCAGCAGGCACCTTTCGCCTCCCCCCGGCGTGCCCCGGCACATCCCGCCCCCTCCCCCGCCGTCATCCGGATCGTCGCTCCCGCGCAGAAGACGCTGGGCGGCGCGGACTTCCAGGCCCTCCTCAGCTCCGTCTACGACGCCGTCTTCCTAACCGACCTCTCTGGCCACATCCTCTCCACCAACCCGCGCGCCGAGCAGTTCTTCAACGCAACCAAGGCCGAGATCTGCAAGCGCAACGTCCTCGACTGGCTCTGCGGCGCCACCGAAGACCTCCTCTCCACCATCCAGACCACCCTCGGCAACAACCGCTTCATCCTCATCCAGGCCCTCTGCCAGCGCACCGACTCCTCGATGTTCCCGGCCGAGATCTCCGTCTGCCGCATCAAGCTTGCCGAACGCACCGTCCTGGGCTTCTTCCTGCGCGACATCACCTGGCGCAAGGAGGCCGAGGAGCGCATCAAGACCGGCTACAACGCCCTCCAGAACGCGGCCTCCGGCATCGCCGTCGCGGACGTCGACGGCAACCTCTCCGGCTACATCAACCCCTCCATGGCCACTCTGCTCGGCCTCCCCGCCGGCGACGCGGCCCCTGCCCAGCCCTTCGCCTCCTTCCTCGCCTCCCCCGATGCCGCCGCCGCCATGGCCGCCGCCCTCCAGGCGGGCGACACCTGGTCCGGCCCCGTCGACATGAAACGCCTCGACGGCACCCCCTTCTACGCCCAGGCCTCCCTCTCCCCCAACCTCAACCCCGACGGCGTCACCACCGGCATCGTCGTCTCCCTCGTCGACACCACCTCCGAGCACCTCGCCCAGCAGCAGCTCGAGCACTACGCCACCCAGCTCCGCAACCGCAACCGCGAAATGGCCGCCGACCTCCAGATGGCCCGCGACCTCCAGTACGCCTTCCTCCCCGCCGCCTACCCCGCCATCTCCACCTCCCCCGCCGCCCCCGCCCAGGGCTCCCTCCGCTTCGCCCACATCTACTCCCCGGCCGCTCTCGTCGGCGGCGACTTCTTCTCCGTCCTCCCCATCTCCTCCTCCTCCGTGATCGTCTTCATCGCCGACGTCATGGGCCACGGCGCCCGCGCCTCCCTCGTCGTCGCCACCATCCGCGGCCTCCTCGAAAGCATCGTCAAGACCACCACCTCGCCCGGTCCCTTCCTCCAGCGCCTCAACGCCACCTACTCCTCCATCTTTGCCTCCGCCAACGAACTCATGTTCGCCTCCGCCGCCTGCCTCCGCATCGACCTTGACGAAGGCCTCATCCACTTCGCCAACGCCGGCCATCCCCTCCCCCTCTGCTCGGCCCCCGACGGCGACATCGCCACCGCCAACTGCCCCAATTCCGCGCACGGCTCCGCCATCGGCCTCTTCCCCGACGCCACCTACGACGAGTGCACCATCCCCTTCCGCCCCGGCCAGCGCATCCTCTTCTACACCGACGGCATCACCGAGGCCCAGAACGCCGCCCACGAGGAATTCGGCGAGGACCGCCTCCTCGCCTCCATCCACGACGCCCTCGCCCAGCCCCTCCCCGACATGCTTTCCGCCGCCCTCTCCGCCGCCACCGGCTTCTCCGGCTCCGACACCTTCGAGGACGACGTCTGCCTCCTCGGCATCGAGTTCGCCCCTCCCGCCGCCGGAGACCCGGCCGCCGAAGCCTCTTCCACTCCCGCCCCGTAGCCCCGCCCGCTCCGTTTCCCGCCCCCCCCGCGAAAGGCCCGCCCATGCCCCGCCCCTTCCCGCTGACCCTCCCCCAGACCGAGACCCTCGTCGCCGCCGGCCACCCCACCCCCTTTCACCTCTACGACGAGGCCGCCATCCGCGCCAACGCCCGCGCGCTGACCGCCGCCTTCGCCCCCCGCTTCCCCGCCTTCGTCCAGCACTTCGCCGTCAAGGCCACGCCCAATCCCTTTCTCCTCCGCATCCTCGCGTCCGAAGGCTTCGGGGCCGACTGCTCCTCCCTGGCCGAGCTCCGCCTCTGCGACCTCGCCGGAATCCGCGGCCGCCTCATCATGCTCACCAGCAACGACACCCCCGACGAGGAGTTCGTCGAGGCCGCCCGCCTCGGCGCCATCATCAATCTCGACGACCTCTCGCTCGTCGACCCGCTCCGCGCCGCGCTCGGCGGCCACCTCCCCGACACCCTCTCCTTCCGCTACAACCCCGGCCCCCTCCGCGACGGCAACGCCATCATCGGCAAGCCCGAGGAGGCCAAGTACGGCCTCACCCGCCCCCAGCTCTTCGAGGCCTACCGCCGCGCCGCCGCCCTGGGCGTCACCACCTTCGGCCTCCACACCATGGTCGTCTCCAACGAACTCGACCCCGCCTACCACGTCGAGACCGCCCGCATGCTCTTCGAGCTGGCCGCCGACATCCTCCGCGAGACGGGCATCCGCATCTCCTTCGTCAACACCGGCGGCGGCCTCGGCATCCCCTACCGCCCGGACCAGCGCCCCCTCGACTACGACGAGATCGCCCGCGCCGTCCGCGCCGCCTACGATGCCATCATCGTCCCCGCCGGCCTCGACCCGCTGGCCCTCCACATGGAATGCGGCCGCTGCATCACGGGCCCCTACGGCTGGCTCGTCACCCGCGCCATCCGCCACAAGGACACCTACCGCCGCTACGTCGGCGTCGACGCCTGCATGGCCGACCTCATGCGCCCCGCCCTCTACGGCGCCTACCACCACATCACGGTCCTCGGCAAGGAGGACGCCCCCCCCGCCCCCGCCCCCGTCGACGTCGTCGGCTCCCTCTGCGAAAACAACGACAAGTTCGCCATCCAGCGCCTCCTCCCCCCCATCGCCGACGGCGACCTGCTCGTCCTCCACGACGCCGGCGCCCACGGCCACGCCATGGGCTTCAACTACAACGGCAAGCTCCGCCACGCCGAGCTCCTCCTCCGCCCCGACGGCACCGTCGTTGAAATCCGTCGCGCCGAGACCCTCGACGACCTCTTCGCCACCCTCCCCCTCGCCGACCTCCCCGCCTTCTCCGTCTGACCCCGTTTTCCATTGCACCCCGAAAGCCCCTGGGATAGGATGAACCACACCATGAAAAACCGCCTCCCCTGCGCTTGCCTTGCCACCGCCGCCGCCTTTCTCGCGCTCGCCCTCCTCTCCCCGCTCTCCGCCCGTGCCGAAAGCCGCGACGCCCTCCTCGAATGGGCCGTCCCCCCGGTCTTCCAGACCTGGGCCGCCTACGGCCACCTCGTCCGCACCATCGATCTCGACGGCGCCCCCGACGGCAAGTCCACCCTCCGGGCCGACCTCGCCGCCGGCGGCCTCGAATGGTCCCCTCTCGGCTGGTTCTCCCTCGGGGCCTTCGGCGGCGCCGCCCGCGCCCGCGTCAACGAGATCATGACCGAATGCGGCAACCTCGAGGCCGGCGGCGGCCTCAACGCCGATGCCACCCTCTGGCAGATCACCTCCGGGCAGCACCGCGCCGCCTGGGACACCTCCTTCCGCCTTGAACTCCGCGCCAGCTACTGGCGCTCCGGCGACGATGGCCAGGGCGAGCTCGAGTGGGCCGAATACTACGCCGCCCTCCCCGTCCGCTACCGCCTCTATCGCAACCGCGGCCTCCAGGGCGCCGGCACCAGCGACTTCCGCTCCCTCGCCGTCTGGGCCGGCCCCGCCTTCTCCGCCATCGACGGCACCTGGTCTCGCCAACACCTCCTCGACCGCGACTTCTCCGAAACCCACAACTTCGGCCTCGCCGCCGGCGCCGACCTCTGGCTCATCGACTCCCTCAAGGTCGGCGGCCGCATGGAATGGTTCGACGAAGTCACCTTCTCCCTCGGCCTCACCTACTCCTTCTAGCCCCGCCCTCAACGCCATGGACACGCCCCGGACCGATGCCCGCCTCCTCGATGGCAAGGCCATCGCCGCCGCCGTCCGCGTCGAAGTCGCCGCCGGTGCCGCCGACTTCGCCGCCCGCGCCGGACGCCCCGCCAGCCTCGGCGTCGTCCTCGTTGGCGACAACTCCGCCTCCCGCAGCTACGTCACCGGCAAGGAGAAGGCCTGCGCCGAATGCGGCCTCGCCTCCCGCGAGCTCGCCCTCCCCGCCACCGCCTCCTTCTCCGATGTCCTCGCCGCCGTCCACGCCCTCAACGCCGACCCCGCCGTCGACGGCATCCTCGTCCAGCTCCCCCTCCCCGACCCCCGCATGGAGCAGGCCGTCATCGAGGCCATCGACCCCGCCAAGGACGTCGACGGCTTCCACCCCCTCAGCATGGGCCGCCTCCTCGCCGGACTCCCCACCTTCGTCCCCTGCACCCCCCTCGGGATTATGGAGATTCTGGCCCGCTCCGGCATCCCCACCCGCGGCGCCCACGCCGTCATCGTCGGCCGCAGCCACATCGTCGGCCGCCCCCTCTCCATTCTCCTCTCCCGCAAGCCCGCCGACGCCACCGTCACCCTTTGCCACACCGCCACCCGCGACCTCGCGGACTTCACCCGCTCCGCCGACATCCTCGTCGCCGCCGTCGGCCGCCCCCTCACCATCACCGCCGACATGGTACGCCCCGGCGCCACCGTCATCGACGTCGGCGTCAACCGCATCCCCGACCCCTCCCGCCCTCGCGGCTACCGCCTCGTCGGCGACATCGACTACCCCGCCCTCCTCCCCATCGCCTCCGCCATCACCCCCGTCCCCGGCGGTGTCGGCCCCATGACCATCACCATGCTCCTCTCCAACACCCTCCTCGCCGCCAACCGCCGCACCGCCAACCCGTGAAATCCGCCCGGTTCATCGCTCTTCTCGCCTTCTCCACCGCCGCGGCCTTCGCGGCGGACCCCGCCACCGCCTGGAAGCCCACTCCCGACATGACCGGCACCTTCCACGCGCTGCTTGGCGACAACCTTCTCGCCATCGCACCGGACGGCCATTGCGAAATTTCCTTCCCTTCGATGGAGTTTCACGCCGTTGGCTCCCTCCGCCCCGACCCGGCCGGCGAATCCAACCGTTTCCTTGCCGAACTCCCAAGTGCCCCGGGCCCCGACACCGAAGGCTTGTCCGACACGACAACCCTCCTTTTTTCCTACGCCCCCGCCGACCGCGCATGGCAAATGCTGTCCGTGGATGACGGGAACGGCTGTGTGATTTCTCTGGAAGAGGAATCCTCGGTGATCGTTGACGGCGGCGTCGAACGCGATGACGAATGGTTCATGGGCCGTTTTGTTCCGGACCCCGCCTCGTTCGATTGGTCGGTCGCGTCCGATGCCGCACGCCGGCATTTCATGGGCACCTGGAAAAACCTCGGCGACGGGGATGACGGTGCCACCATTGTACTCTCCCCCGATGGCTCCGGCACCATCGAGAACAAGAGTCTGCCGGCGCCCGCCACCTGCAAATGGTCCGTCGTCCGCCACGAAAACGGCTGGCATGTCCTCTGCGAAACCATCGACCACGGTTCCCCTTCCGTTCTGCCCGAACCCTACTTTGCCGTCTTGGAACCCGACGACCAATTCCGCCGTCTCCGCCTTGTCAACGTCACCCGCCACCGCGGACTCGCCATGGCGTCCGACTACCACGAATCCCTTCCCGATTCCAACCCGACTTGCTTCGACCGTATCGCCGACCCGCCTCCCGCCGAACCCGCGACCAAAGCCCCCACGGACAACCCATGAAACTCTTCCCCATCCTCCTCGCCCTCGCCTCCCTCGCGCTTCTCCCCGCCTGCTCCAAATCCTCCTCCTCCGACCAACCCGAAGAGGGTTTCCTCTCCGCCGCCGCCGAAAAGGCCAAGCACGCCGCCACCCGCGCCGCCAACGCCACGATGGACGCCGCCGCACGCGCGGCCGACGCCACCAAGGACGCCGCCGCCAAGACCGGCCGCGCCGTCGGCGAACACGCCGGCAACTTCTTCTCCGGCATCGGCGAAGGCATCGAGCGCGCCATCGTCGCCTACGACGTCGACCTCTCCGACCCCTCCCTAGCCCCCCTCGGCGCTTCCGTCAACATCGTCCGCCACATCTCGGAATACAATTCCGAAACCCGCAAGGACGACGAATTCCTCCTCCTTTACTTCCTCAACCAATCCCCCGCCGAAGGCACCCTCCGCCTCGTCCTCCGCGCCGCCGACGCCCGCGAAATCGGCCGCTCCGAGCTCCCCGTCGCCCTCCCCGCCGACTCCGCCACCTACCTCCGCTTTTCCCTCTCCCGCGACCTCCCCACCGACCTCGTCCGCTCCGTCTCCCTCTCCCTCCTTCCCCCCGCCCCATGATTCCCACCTTCCATCGACTGCCCTCGATTGCCTTCGACTGCCTTCGACTGCAATCGCCTTCCTTCGCCCCATGATCCGCGTCTTCAATCGCCACTTCCTCGCCGACTTCCTCAAGTCGTTCCTCCTCTGCGTCGCCGTCCTGACCTTCGTCATGTACATCGGCAGCATCGTCAAGGCCATCGACTTCCTCTCCCGCGGCGCCTCCGGCATGCTCATCATGAAGGTCTTCACCCTCAACATCCCCTTCACCCTCTCCTTCGTCATCCCCATGTCCGTCCTCACCGCCGCCCTCCTCCAGTTCGGTCGCATGTCCGCCGACGGCGAGATCACCGCCATGAAGGCCTCCGGCGTCAGCCTCCTCCAGATTGCCGCCCCCTTCCTCGTCGTCGGCTTCCTCCTCTCCCTCCTCTGCCTCTACCTCAACGCCGAGGTCGCCCCGCGCTCCCACTTCGCCCGCCGCCAGATGCTCAGCGAGCTCTCCAAGGAAAACCCCCTCACCCTCATTGAGGAGGCCACCTTCGTCGACAACTTCCCCGGCGTCCGCATCTATGTCGGCCGCAAGGACGGCAACCACCTCGAGGACATCATCATCCTCCAGTTCGATGGCCCCAGGAAACGCGCCGAGGTCACCGCCAAGACCGGCGACGTCGACTTCAACCCCGATTCCGGCACCATGGTCATCCACCTCCACGACGTCCGCCTCGACGAATTCGACAAGGACGACCCCTCCGACCTCAACAAGCGCCGCACCCTCGCCGCCCAGTCCTACCCCCTCACCTTCGACGTCGCCCGGCTCATCAAGAAGGGCAAGATCAACAAGAAACCCTCCGACATGCCCCTGCCCGAGCTCCTCCGCTCCATCCGCGATGTCCGCACCGCCTTCCCCACTCTCGCCGAGGACGCCGTCGCCCGCATGCGCACCAAGATGGCCGTCGAGGCCACCACCAACCTCTCCCTCGCCCTCTCCTGCTTCTCCTTCATCCTCATCGCCCTCCCCCTCGGCATGCGCCCCGCCCGCAAGGAGACCTCCAACGGCATCTGGCTCGCCCTCGTCCTCTTCCTCCTCTACTACCTCTTCGTCATCATCGCCGACTCCCTCTCCAAGTTCCCCCAGTACCGCCCCGAGCTCATCCCCATGATTCCCGTCGTCGCGCTCCAGATCATCGGCGCCCACCTCCTCTGGCGCAACCGCTAGTCCTCTTCCATGAAGCTCTCCCGTCTCCTCTCCGGCCTCCCCCCGGATCTCTGCCGCCTCGTCCGCCCCACCCCCGCCTCCCCCGACCCCGACATCTCCGCCCTCGCCTACGACTCCCGCACCGTCCGCCCCGGCACCCTCTTCTTCGCCCTCCCCGGCGCCCGCCTCGACGGAGCCGCCTTCGTCCCTGACGCCCTCGCCCGCGGTGCCGCCGCCATCCTCCACGCCCCCCCCGCATGGCCCGCGCCTCCCGCCGTCCCCGCCGCCGAGCTCCTCGCCCCCTCCCCGCGCCTCGCCATGGGCCTCCTCGCCGACGCCTTCCACGCCCGCCCCTCCGCCGCCCTCCGCCTCTACGGCATCACTGGCACCAACGGCAAGACCACCACCACCTTCCTCCTCCGCGCCCTCCTCCGCGCCGCCGGACGCCCCGCCGGCCTCCTCGGCACCGTCCTCTACGACGTCGGCGACCCCGCCCCCGTCCCCGCCGACCGCACCATGCCCGAGGCCCCCGACACCCACGCCCTCCTCGCCCGCGCCCGCCAAAACGGCCTCGCCGACGTCGCCATGGAGGTCTCCTCCCAGGGCCTCGCCGCCGAACGCGCCGCCGGCCTCCGCTTCGCCGCCCTCGGCTTCACCCATCTCACCGGCGACCACCTCGACTTCCATCACACCATGGAGGCCTACTTCCAGGCCAAGCGCCGCCTCTTCGCCGAACTCGCCCCGGCCGCCCCCGCCCTCCTCAACCACCGCTGCCCCTACGCCCGCCGCCTCCGCCAAGAGCTCGCCGAACGCTCCCCCGCCCGCACCCTCTGGACCTTCGCCCTCGACGACCCGTCTGCCACCCTCTCCGCCTCCCGCCTCCGTCCCTCCCCCTCCGGCACCACCTTCGACCTCCACACCCCCGCCGGCGACGCCTCCGACCTCCACCTTCCCCTCCCCGGCCGCTACAACGTCGAAAACCTCCTCCTCGCCTTCGGCCTTGCTCTCCTCGCGCAAGCCCCCTTCGCCCCCATGGCCGCCGCCGTCTCCTCCCTCCAGGGAGCCCCCGGCCGCATGCAGCTCGTCCCCGACCCCGACCCCGCCCGCGCCCTCCGCTGCTTCGTCGACTACGCCCACACCGACGACGCCCTCCGCAACGTCCTCGCCACCCTCCGCCCCTCCACCACCGGACGCCTCTGGGTCGTCTTCGGCTGCGGCGGCGACCGCGACCCCACCAAGCGCCCCCGCATGGGCGCCGTCGCCGCCGAACTCGCCGATGTCGCCATCCTCACCTCCGACAACCCCCGCTCCGAGCCTCCCGACGCCATCCTCCGCGACATCCTCGCTGGCACCTCCACCCCTTCCGCCCGCGCCACCATCCTCACCGAGCCCGACCGCGCCGCCGCCATCGCCCTCGCCCTCCGCTCCATGGCCCCCGGCGACACCCTCCTCGTCGCCGGCAAGGGCCACGAAACCGGGCAGCTCGCCCACGGCATCCTCACCCCCTTCGACGACGCCTCCGTCCTCCACAACCTCCTCCGCGCCTAACCTCCCCCTGCTGCCGCAACGTCGCCCCCCCCTCCGCCCCCCTGCTGCTGTGGCGAGGGCGCCCCGCCCTCGCCCCCGCGCCCCGCTCCTCTCCGCCCCCCTCCCCTTTCCTCCCCCCTTCCGCCGCTCCAAATTCGCGTGATTTCACGTCAATCATTGCCCTTTTTCGCCCATTCTGCCCTCCCCCCCTCCCCTCCCCCGCTTCCCCGGGGGGCGCGGGGAGCCTCCCCACGTCCTTTGCCCTCCGCACCACCCCTTGCCCCCGTCCTCCCCCTGTCCTCTCCCCTCACCATTCGCGTGATTTTACGTCAAACACTGGCCTTTTTCGCTTTTTTATGCTCCTCCCCCCTCTCGCCCACCCCCCTCTTCCCCGCCCTGCTTTTTTTTCACAAAAACGTGAAAGAAAAGTTGACCCCCACGAAAAAAGGGGTACGATTTGCCTTGTAAGAAAGGTTCCACCCCCACCCCCAATTCCAAGGAGTCGCCTAATCATGAAACGCAAAGAAGGTTTTACCCTGATTGAGCTTCTGGTCGTCATCGCCATCATCGGCTTGCTCGCCAGTATTCTCGTTCCCGCCGTCTCCAGCGCGCTCACCAGCGCCGCCATGATCCAGACGGTCTCCAACGGCAAGGAAATCTATCAGTCCGCCTTCTCCAGCCAGATGGACGAAGTCGCCGGCGGTTCCTCCGGCTACTCCTCCTGGCCCGAAGATGGCGACTTCCAAACCTCCACAGATTATTTCAAATACCTCGTTACCAATGGCACCATGAACGTCTCCTTTGACTTCTTCGCTGCCCAGGGCATCGAGGGCTGCAAGTCGTCCGACGCCAGCAAGTTCTTGGGCAAAAACAATGCCTGGAAGCTCGTCCTCAACGTTGACGGCTACCTTGATGGCACCCCCTTCATCTTCACCCGCAACTACGACATCTCCCAAGTTCCTACTTCCGAGGGCAAGATTTCCGATGAGCAGCTCGGTGGCAACAAAGGCAAGCCATTTGGTACTGCTGGTCTTGTCGTCGTCCAGAAGGGCGGCGCGGCCAAGAAGCTCGTCAAGAAGCTCCTCCGCCAGGAAGAGTTCAACTCCGCTGGCGAGGCTCCAGACGGTGTCTCCACCTCCCTAACCATTGTGGACGCTGGCGAATAGTTCCCCTGGGGGCGGTCCCTGCAAGGCCGGAAGCGCTCGCGTTTCCGGCCTTTTCTGTAGACTTCGCCCGCCCGTCTGGCCTTCTCGCCCCTCCCTCCCTTCCCCCTTCCGCGCGCCATGAGCCGATTCGTCATCGAAGGTGGCCACCCCCTGCACGGCACCTTCCGGCCCATGGGCAACAAGAACGCCGCGCTGCCCATGCTCGCGGCCTGCGTCCTCACCGACCAGCCCGTCCACCTCCACAACGTCCCCCGCATCCTCGACGTCGAAAACCTCCTCGCCCTCCTCGCCGATCTCGGCGTCGACGTCTCCCGCGACGGCCACGCCGTCACCCTCTGCGCCGCCGCCCTCCGCAAGACGGACCTCGACCCCGACCTCTGCTGCCGCGTCCGCGGCTCCATCCTCCTCGCCGGCCCCCTCGCCGCCCGCCATGGCACCGCCACCCTCTATCCCCCCGGCGGCGACGTCATCGGCCGCCGCCGCCTCGACACCCACTTCGCCGGCCTCGCCGCCCTCGGCATCGCCATGACCCGCCGCGGCGACGCCTTCCGCCTCCGCCGTGCCGCCGTCCCCCCCCGCGCCGCCGCCCCCGAAATTCTCCTCGACGAGGCCTCCGTCACCGCCACCGAGAACATCCTCATGGCCGCCGTCCTCGTCCCCGGCACGCACGTCATCCTCAACGCCGCCTGCGAACCTCACGTCCAGGATCTCGCCGCCCTTCTGGTCGCCATGGGTGCCTCCATCGACGGCATCGGCACCAACCGTCTCGTCGTCACCGGCGTCCCCGCCCTCCACGGCGCCACCCGCCGCATCGGCCCCGACTACATCGAGATCGGCTCCCTCCTCGCCGCCGCCGCCGCTACGCGCGGCACCGTCACCGTCACCGACGCCCCCCATCCCCTCCCCTCCATCCCCGCCCTCGTCGTCGCCCGCCTGCTCGACCGCCTCGGCGTCGCCCTGGCCTCCCGTCCTGACGCCCTCCACCTCCCCCCTGCCCAATCCCTCCGCGTCCGCCCCGACCTCGGCGGCTCCATCCCCAAGATCGAGGACGGCATCTGGCCCGCCATCCCCTCCGACCTCCTCTCCGTCGCCATCGTCCTCGCCACCCAGGCCCGAGGCGACATCCTCTTCTTCGAAAAGCTCTTCGAGTCCCGCATGTACTTCGTCGACCGCCTCCTCGAGATGGGGGCCCGCGTCGTCGCCTGCGACCCCCACCGCGTCCTCGTCAGCGGCCCCTCCCGTCTCCGCGCCAAGCACATGACCAGCCCTGACATCCGCGCCGGCATGGCCCTCATCATCGCCGCCCTCGCCGCCGACGGCACCTCCATCATCGACAACGCCGACATGGTTGACCGGGGCTATGAGGCCATCGACGCCCGCCTCCGCCGCCTTGGCGCCCACATCGTCCGCGAGCCCTCCTGATTCCCCATGTTCCTCCACACCTTCCGCCTCCTCTTCCTCCGGACGCGCCTTCTCGTCACCGTCGCCGTCCTCGTCGTCGCGGCCAACCTCCTCCTCCCGCTGCTCCTCGACGCCTCTCCCACCCCGGGGGCCGACCCTCTCCAGCTCTACCTCACCTACGCCACCGGCCTCACCCGCCTCCTTCTCACCCTCTTCGCCCTCTGGGCCTCCTGTGCCGCCATCCCCCAGGAAGCCGAGCTCCACACCCTCCCCCTGCTCCTGGTCCGTCCCCTTCCCCGCCTCCGCATCTGGCTTGGCAAATGGCTGGCCGTCGTCGCCGCCTCCGCCCTGCTCCTCCTCCTAGCCGCCGCCTCCGTCGCCCTGGCCGGCACCCACGTCGTCCGCCGCGCCGCCGTCCCCTCCTCCCCGCTCCTCCCCTACGCCTACACTCCCGTCGCCCCGCTCCCACCCGACACCGCCGCCGCCGAGACCGCCCTCCTCGCCCGCCATCGCGCCCGCTCCGGGCTCCCCCCCGACGCCCCCCTCCCCCCGAAAATTCTCAAGAACGCCCGCGAACTCGCTCTCTCCGACGCCTTCACCCTCGCCCCCTCCGCCCCCCTCTCCCTCCGCTTCCCGCCGCTGCCCGCCCCGCTCCCCGACGCCTCGACTCTCCTCCTCGCCTACCGCTGCGACCCCGCCGCCCCCGGCGCCTACCTCTTCCACGCCTCTGCCACCCTCGACTTCCCCGATGCCCCCGGCGCTCCCTCCGTCGCCGCCACCGCCGACGCCCCGTCCGCCACCCCCGACGTCCTCCCCTTCCCCATCCCCGATGCCGCCCGGACCGTCCCCGCCGACGCCTCCGCCCCAGCCCTCACCCTTTCCCTTCTCCCCCCCGCCTCCGCCGACACCCCGGCCATCGCCTTCTTCTTCGACCCCGCCGACGGCCTCCGCCTCCGCGTCCCCACCTCCACCTTCGTCCGCAACGCCCTAAAGCTCCTCCTCGCCCTCCTCGCCCGTGTAGCCCTTCTCGCCGCCATCGGCACCACCCTCGGCACCCTCTTCAGCCTGCCCGTCGCCGCCTTCCTCTCCCTCGCCCTCCTCGTCCTCCTCCAGTGCTCCGCCACCCTCAACGACGCCGCCCGCGTCGACCGCGACACCTTCCTCTCCTCCCTCGCCTCCGTCACCGCCGCCTCCGGCCACGACCACGACCACGCCGACGCCGCGCCGCCGGCCGATGCCGACGCCGATGCCTCCGCCTCATCCTCCTTCCTCGCCCTCTCCGTCTACTACGCCTATCGCGCCACCACCCTCCTCCTCCACCCCTTCCTCGCCGACAACACCCCCGACCTCTTCCTCTCCGCCACCCAGATCCCCTCCCCCGCCCTCCTCCGTGCACTCGCCACCGACCTCCTGCTCGTCCCCCTCCTCCTCGCCCTCCTCTCCGCCCTCGTCCTTCGCCGTCGCGAATGGGAGCCGCCCGCATGACCGCCCCCGCCCCCAGGACCGCCCCGCTGGCCCGGCCCTCCGCCACCGTCCGTGCCCTGCGCCTCGGCCTCCCCGTCATTCTCCCCGTCGTCCTCCTCTGCGCCTTCGCCCTGGCCACCGCGCACCTCAACCGCCGGCTCCTCCGCGAACGCGCCACCCTCCACCTCACCCAGGCCCCCCCCACCGAAAACCTCCCCCCCGCCGCCGCCCTCACCACCATCGCCCTCGGCGGCTTCCGCGGCCTCCTGGCCGACTACCTCTGGATTCGCGCCTCCGACCTCCAGGATGCTGGCCGCTACTTCGAGCTCGTCCAGCTCTCCACCTGGATATCCCGCCTCCAGCCCCGTTCCCCCGCCATCTGGACCTTCCACGCCTGGAACCTCGCCTACAACATCCCCTCCGTCATGACCGCCCCCGAGGACCGCTGGCCCTGGATCCTCGCCGGCATCCATCTCCTCCGCGACGACGCCGCCACCGCCTGCCCCGACTCCCCGGCCATCCAGCGCCAGCTCGCCTGGTTCTTCCTCCACAAGCTCGGCACCAACCTCGACCCCGCCGCCCCCTACTACCGCCGGCAATGGGCCCCTCTCGCCCAGGACCTCCTCGACGCCGCCACGCCCCCCTTCGACCCCGCCACCATCGCCCGCGTCCGTGCCGAAGTCGCGCCCCTGACCGACGCCGACCTCCTCCTCCCGCAGGCCGCCGCCATCCTCTACGCCCAGCAATCCCTCTGGCAAGACCCGCCTCCGCTGCCCCGCGACGACCTGGCCCTCCGCCGCACCACCTACCAGGCCCTCTTCCAGCTCATCGAGGCTGGCCGCTTCGACCTCGCCCCCCCCGCCCTCGCCTACATCCGCGCCGCCGCCGCCCGCCACCCCTCCAACCCCGCCCTCCGTTCCCTCCTCCTCCGTCTCTCTCCCCATCCCTGACCGCCCCATCCGTCCAGTTCCTGTCCGCTCGCGGCCCGGATCATTCTCCCTGCCCTCCCCTCGCCCCCATCCTTCTCGCGCCCCCAAACCCGCGTGATTTTACGTGAAACATTGGCTTTTCGCTGGTTTTTCTCTCTGGGCGCGGGACTGTCGCGCCCCGGCGTCGCCCCCCCGTCCCCTATTGTCGAAAAGGACGCCCCCCGCTTCGCCCACGGCGGAAACTTGCAAAGGAGCCGGCGATAGGGTATAGGGAAAGGCGACATGAAGAAGTTGAGCGATGGCGAGAAGGAACTGCTGGGGGAGGGCCGGCATGTGCGGCTGGTGCGGCGGCGGGGCTGGGAGTATGCGGAGCGGAAGGGGAACCTTTCGGGCATCGTCGTCATCGTGGGGGCGGCGGCGGGCAAGGCGGTGCTGGTGAGCCAGTGGCGGGAGCCGGTGGAAACGGTGGTGGTGGAGTGGCCCGCAGGCCTGGCCGGCGACTCGGTGGCCGTGCGTGGCGAGGCGCTGGAAGCGGCGGCCCGCCGGGAACTGGAGGAGGAGACGGGCTTCGTGGCGCAAACGGTCGAGAAGCTGTGGGCGGGGCCACCATCGGCCGGGCTGTCGGACGAGGTGGTGACGTTCTTCCATGCGTCGGGACTGGTGCGCAAAAGCGACGGGGGCGGCGTGGGAGACGAGCAGATCCAGGTGCATCTGGTGCCGCTGCAAGACGCGGAAGCGTGGCTGGCGGCGGCGGAGGCGAAGGGGTGGCTGGTGGATCCCAAGGTGTGGGCGGGGCTGTACTGGCTGCGGGCACACGCGGCCGAGGAGTAGACGGATGAGCGAGACAAACGAAGGTGCGGGCGTCCAGGGCGGTGTCGAAGGCGGCAGCGTGGTGTACGAGGTGCCGACAGGCACGAAGCTGGCGACGGGCAAGCCGTCGATGCTGGTGCTGCCGAACGGACGGCTCCTGGTGGCGTTCGACCTGACGGGGCCCGACGCGAAGAACCTGCCCGGCAAGAAGGCGGTAGACGCGCGGAGCCGCTGGAGCCAGACGAAGGTGTTTTCGTCGACGGACGGCGGGACGAAATGGGAATCCGTGGCCTCGCTGGGGTGCCGCGGAGGCATGCTGTTCCGGGATGGCGGGGACGTGTATTTGCTGGGAGAAATGAACGGGGCCGTGGTGGTGTCGCGGTCGCCGGACGGCGGCGGCAGCTGGTCGATGCCGACGGAGGTGGCAGGCAGCGGCGGCCAGGGGGGCTTCACGCCGTACTTTTCGGCCCCGGTGCTCTGCGGCGAGACGTGGGTGGTGCTGGCATGGCGAGGCGAGACGTCGGGCTGGACGGCCCTGGGCGCGCCCAGAGGGGCGTCGCTAACGAATCGGAAGCTGTGGCGGACGGGCGGCACGACGGGGGTGCTGTCCGGGATGCCGGGAACGCTGGCCGCCACGGGCGCGGGGATTCCGGCGGGAGGCGTCTCGGTGGCGTTCCGGGCCGTGTCGGCGGGACTGGTGTCGCTGCCGGCGGGGCATCCGTGGGTACCGGCGGAGCTAGGCGGCAAGGCGATGCTGCTGGCGCTGTTCTCGGCGGCGACAGGCCGGGAGGACGTGGCGGCGGGCATGCTGCTAGACCCGGCGTCGCTGGCGTTCTCCTCGCTGGGCGGTGCGGCGGCGCCGTGGGCGTGGGTGGGACTCCCGGGCGGACATTCGGCCTTTTCGATCCTGGCCCCCTCGGGGGGAACCGGCGGCGTGCTGGTGGCGGGAAATGCGCTGAAGCTTCTGGGCGGGGGAACGGGACCGGCCTGGGGACGGGCGGCGCTGGAGGATGCATCCCGGACGCGGCTGGTGCTGTGGCGGGCAGGGACCTTTCCGGCGTTTTCGCAGGTGGCGACGTTCTGCGACGAGAAGGTGGGCGTGGCCAGCGGCGGCGGCGCAGCC
>JAFTAH010000058.1 GCA_017458625.1 Kiritimatiellia bacterium
GGAACCGGTCGTAGACGATGTCCGCGTCGGGCAGCTTCTCCCCGATGGCCTTGGCGTAGGGCGCGGACATGTCGATGGCCACCCCGCAGACCATCTCCCGCTGCCGGGGCGTCAGAGCCTTCTCGATGAGCTCGCCGGCCAGCGCCCCGCACCGGGGGCACACGGCAGCCCTCGCCGCATAGTCCAGATAAATGTCCAGCCGCTTCGCGGACAGGTTGAGCTCGACGCGCGTGACCTCCCACTCCTCGCCCAGGCCCAGCAGCCGGGCATAATGCTGGTTCAACAGTTCGTCCGTATTCGTGTTCATGACCTGCAAATCTTACAACGCCCACGATTCGGATACCACCCCTCGTCCACTAAATTCCCGGAAGAACCAGATTTTCGAAGAAATTTACAAAAGGCTGCAAAAATGGCTTGTGGAATTTTAGTCGGAGCCGCCATTGCGGCCCCCTCTTTCCCGCTTGTCCTCGTGCCGCTGTTCTGCTAGTTTGCAATTCTCCATTGGCTATACCGCCGCCTGTCCGCGCCCTGCGGGGCTTGCTCCCGGGCTCGCTGCCGGCGGGGCCGCTTCCCGCTGAAAACCTGCCCAAAACAAATCCCTCAAAAAGGAAAACCGCCATGTGGACCATCTCCGAACTCAAAGACCGCGCGCGGGCCGCATTCAAGGCCAACTACTGGACATGCGTCGGCGTCGCGCTGATCGCCGCCCTGGTTTCCGGGGGCGGTAGCTGCAGGTTCAATCAGAACTTCGGCACCGGCCCCTCTTCCGCCGAAGTCCGGGAAGTGAACAACGGCACCGTCGAATTTCCGCAGGACGCCGAGGCTGAGGAAGTCGCCCCCGCGGTCATCGACGCCGATTCCGACTTCGCCCCTGCCGAGGACGCTGACGCGGACGTTTCCGCCGAAGCCGCGCCTGACGATTCGCCCGCGCCTCAGACCCTCTGGGCGTTTCTCCGCCAATTCAGATTCGGAGATGACGATTCCCCGCTCTCGTACTTCTGGATTGTCGTCGCGGTGGTCGTCGTGTCCGTCTGCCTCGTCATTGGGCTCCTCTTGCGCTTTCTTCTGCTCAATCCGCTATCGGCGGGCTGCTGCAACTTCTTCCTCCGCAACGCCACCGCAAAGGCCGATTTCTCCGCCATTGGCGCAGGCTTCCACGACTGGAAACGCTTCGTCAAGACCCTGTTTCTCCGCGACCTGTTCCTCTTCCTGTGGTGCCTTCCCGGTCTTCTCGTGTGCCTCGTCATCCCCGTGTTCGTCGGCATCATGCTCGCCGTATCTGGTCCAGACGAGGCTTTTGACTTCGCCGAACGATTCTCCCGCCTCAATGGTATTCCCCTAATGTTGTGCGGATTGGCTTTCGCAGCCTCCCTGCTGGCCATCCCTTTCCTCGTCAAGACCTACTCCTACCGCCTCGTCCCGTACCTCCTTTCCGATGACCCCTCCCTCGCCGGCTGCGACGCCATCGACCGTTCGCGCGCCCTCATGAACGGGCACAAATTCCACGTCTTCCTCCTCGACCTCTCCTTCATCGGCTGGTACATCCTCGGCATCCTGACCTGCGGCATCCTCCTCATCTTCCACGTCTTCCCCTATGTCCAGTGCACCAACGCCGAACTCTACCGCGCCCTCGCCTTCCCCGGCGTCCCGCCGCCGCTCCCGCCGCCCGAGGTTCCCCCCGCCCCTCCCTCCGGGGACTGACTCCGCACCACCTCATTTATCGCGCGCCGCGCATTATTCTATCGCATCTTCTCCGCCCACCAGCTAAGATTCCGTCGTTCCGCCGCTTCTTTCCTTGGCCGCCGGGACCACGCACATGCCTGCCTCAGCCATCCATAACGCCCGCGAACTCGAATTCGCCGTTTTCTGCATCGAAAATCTTGCCGCCGCCCTTGGACGCCCCGCCGATGCCGTCTATCGCGCCCTCTCCGGCGAAAACGGACTTCTCCGGCGCTACATCCTTCCGAGCTACGACGTCCTCCACACCCAGGGAAAGGAGTACATCGTCGAGGACATCCTTGATGCCATGAACGCCAGCGGGGTGGTCCCGTGAAGAAATAGGGGGCCAGGCTATTAGCTGGCGACAATCGGGGTTTCCAGACAATGGAAGCATGTTTCCGGGGTTTCACCATAAATGTGGCCGCATGGCCCTGGCTGGGGAGGGCGTGCGTCCCCCCGCGCAGCGGCGGCCAGGGACGGCCGCCCTCCCCGCCACCTGGCGGCGTCACTCCGCAGCCTTGCGCTTCACCGGGAGCCAGATGGCGCTGTGGTAGTCGGGATCGGTCTTCTCGCCGTGGATGCAATCGTACCACTCGATGGTCGCGATGCCGGAAAGTTCCCAGTCGGGATTGCCCGGCAGCCACTCCTTGAAGATGCGCGTGTTCATCTCCTGCAAGGCGCCGGGAATCGGCCCTTGGCAGTCGAACACCGCCCACTCGCCGGCCGGGAACTCGTACAGCGCCATCCCGTCCGGGACGACACCGCCGGTGTACTTGCCGGCGATCAGGTAGCGGAACCGTCCGCCCTCGACGTCGTCGATGCAGACCCCATACTCGCCGATGCAGTTGTCCACCAGCGCCTTCTCATACGGATTCGCCGGCGGGTTGCCCGCGTAGACATTCGCCGCGTACTTGGCGCAGATTTCGTCCCAGAATTTCGGGATTTCCGCGTAGGCGTCGTCGTTGGCGAATTCCTTCTGGAACCCGATGACCTTGAACGGGAACATGGGTGCGATCTTGTATTTCATTTCGTTTCCTCCGTGGATTTGGATGTTGACCGACAGCGGAAGAAACGACCGGGCGGCGGTCTGTCCGTTGCGCACCTGCGAGGGGGTGGCACCGTGGAACCGGGAGAAAGCCTTCGCGAAACTCTCCGGCGTCTCCCAGCCGTAGCGGAATGCGATGTCGATGACCTTCTCGCCGGACCGCACCAGGTCGATGGCGGCCAGGTGGAGCCGACGGTTGCGGATGTATTCCGCGATGCCGAACCCGGTCATCACGGAAAACCCTCTCTGCAGGAGGAACGGCGAAACGTACACCTGCTTCGCGACATCCTGCGCACTGATATCGTCCAGCAGGTGGGCTTCGATGAACCCGATGCTTTTGCGGATGCAGGCCAGCCATTCCATGTCGTTGCTCCTTCCGTTGTTCGCGTCCGTTATACGCGCCCCGCCCCTCCGAATCCTGTCATTTCGTGCCCGATTCTGTCCGGCCCGACAGAAAAAAGGGGCCCTTGTTCCGGGGCTGCCCCGTAGTTGCATGCCCGCGTCTGGCGGGGCGGTCGCTCCCCTACTCCGGCCACGCGGGGCCCTGCGGATTGCCCGGGAAGGGCTGTTCGTTGCGGAAATCGGGGAGGAACGGCTCCTCGCTCACGACGGCGGGACCGGGGGGAATCGACGCCAGCGGCTGCACGAAGACATTTTCGAATCCCAGGGACATCACGGCATCGAGGACGCGGCCGTACTCCTCCGGGGTCACGCCCCGGTCCCAGGGCGGGCCTTTCGTCCGGGCGGCCGGCGTCGGCGTATACTGCGACATGACGGACAGCGGCAGCCAGCGCCCGAACTCCCGCTTCATCACCTCCAGCACCTTCACGGACTCCTCCACGTGGTCCGGCAGGACCAGATGCCGCACCAGCACCCCCTGCCGCGCCACGGTGCCGCCGCTGGCGTCGAACGGCGCGGGAAATAGGGGGCCAAGCTATTAGCTGGCGACAATCGGGGTTTCCAGACAATGAAAGCATGTTTCCGGGGTCTTGGTCACTTCGCGCCGGCAAGCCTTCGCCCGTTTCTTGCACTGCGGGCAAGCTTCAAATCCGCGTGCGTCCAGCGCCTGAGGGGCTTGGGCTTTCGCGCATTTGCGCATGGAGTGGAAGCGTGTTTTGAGCGGAGAAAAGTGGCTGGATGTGGCAACGGCGTTCTCGCCGTTGCGACGGCGGGCGGCGGGCAGCGGGCGGCGGGTCAGAATGCCAGGGCCAGCAGCAGGACGCCCAGGAGGAGCATACCGCCCAGGATGGTACGGCGGAGGCGGAGAGAGGCGGCGAGGCGGCGCAGCGTGGCCGTGTAGAGCCAGGGGTAGAGGAAGAACAGCGCGGCGAGGACCAGGCCGAGGTAGACGACGGCGGTGGCGACATCGCGGCGCAGGAGGTCGGGTGCCCAGAGAATGGCGTCCAGGATGGGGTCGCCCAGCAGCAGGCCGCAGGCGGCCAGCGCGCGGACGGCCAGCAGTTCGTGCAGAGCCCAGGCCGAGGCGACGAAGAGGAGAATGGCCAACAAGGGCAGGTAGGTCTTGAGGAAGTCGAAGCGCCCCAGGGCCGCATGATAGACGATCCAGGCGCTGGCGGCGGTGGCCAGGGCCGTCAGGACGAGTCCCGCGACCCGGTTGCGGGGAAAGGCGCGCAGAATGCGCGCGACGACGGCCGGCCGCACGAGGGCCAGCAGCGACAGGCCGAGGAATAGCCCCCCCTGCACCCAGAGCAGGACATGCAGGGCGAAGCTGGCTTGAGCAAACAACGAATCAGACATGGCTACAGGCGCGAGGGACTGGGCAACGGGGCAGACGCGGCAAGGGGGAAGGACCGGGGCTAGCGCTGCCAGAAGTGCTTCTTGGCGGGGGCGGGCGCGGGCGCGGACTGGTCGGATTCCGGGGGAGTGAGGGAGGTCGGGGCGTAGGGGGTCTGAGGCGTGGAGGGCGGCAGCGCCGGCGCGGACAGATAGCCCGGCATGGACGGATCCTCCGTGAAGCGGATGCCGCCCGTGACCGCCACCTGGCCATCGGCGGAGCGGCTCAGCGCGATGGAGCCGGCGCGCGCAATGTAGACTTCGGTAGCCAGCGGCTGCCCTTCGTAGGAGAAGGTGGAGTGGATGAAGCGGTCGGGCGTGTTCTGGAAGAGGACATGGAAGACATCCGAGGCGTCCAGATCGATCTGCGGCTTGAAGAAGTCGATGATGGAGCCCAGCTCGTAGACGCCATAGCAGAGGAAGGCGTCCGGGTTGTCGAGGCGGAAGAAGGCGTAGTTGGACTGCTCGCGGTGGATGAGGCGCAGCGAGGCGTGGCGACGGCGCGGCGGCGCGGCGAAGTCGCGACCGACAATCTCGAGGCCGGGCTGAATCTCGAGGGGGATGCGCTTGCCGACGTAGAGCGAGGGGGCCCCGTCGATGGCGATGGCAGGCGCGAGCATGTAGGAGTCGGCCTTGACAATGCGGAAGGTGCGGCCGGCATCGACGATGAACGTGATGGTCACGCCGTTGGAGACGGTCACGGGCTGGTCGAAGAGCGGGCGCGGCCGGGCAGGCGGCTCGGCCTTGCGGTGGAAGGAGTCCTCGGCCAGGAAGAGGAGTTCGGCATTGCCGCCCGGGCCGAGCGTGAAGTCGCGGCCGGTGAGGTTGGTGATCCGGACGGTGGCGGGAATGGGCGCATAGAGGGGCACGCGCTTGTTGTTGAGATCCCAGAGGAAGTCGATCTGGGCGCGGGCGACCGGCGCCGTCAACAGCAGGCAGAAGCCTGCGAGCGCGGCAGCGAGAAGGGTGGCGGGAAGAGGACGTGTGGCTCGTGGCATGGCAAGGCGGTTGGCTGGGGGTTGTGGGTGGATGGTCGGAAAAGGCGGAATCAGCGACCCTGGGCGAGGCGGGCGGCGGCCTGTTCGGGGAGGCCGGCGTCGCGGATGAGCTTCTGGGCGGCGGCAATGTCGTAGGGGATGCGGCGCAGCTCGACGGTGTTGGCCGCCAGGTCGTAGATGGCATAGGCGGCGCGCGGATCGCCGTCGCGGGGCTGGCCAACGGAGCCGACGTTGATGAGGTACTTGCGGCCCGGGGTGATGAGCAGGTTGCGGTAGAGGCCACCGCGGACAATGCCCGCCTTCTCGAAGGCCGTCGGCACGTGCGAATGGCCGTAGAAGCAGACGGGCGCCATCTGGTAGGAGAAGGAGACCTCGGCTTCCAGCTTGTCGAAAACGTAGCCCCACGACAGCGGGTCGTCGAGCGTGGCGTGCACCATCATGAAGGTCTCGACGGTCCGGGTTTCCGGCAGCGAGCGAAGATACTCGGCGCGCTCGGAGTCGAGCTGCTCGCGGGTCCACAGGACGACCGCCTTGGCCAGGGGATGGAAACCCAGCAGCGGGTCGGGCCGCGAGCAGACGAAGTCGTGGTTGCCCACCACCACGTTCGGCCCGCAGAGCTCGCGGATACGGTCGAGGCAGGGGATGGGCTGGGCATTGTAGCCCACCAGGTCGCCAACGCACGCGTAGTTGGTGACGCCCTGCTCTCGACAGTCCGCCAGCACCGCCTCCAGGGCGACCAGATTGGCATGGACATCACCAAGAATGGCGTATCTGCGAGGGACGTGGTACATGGGGAGCGGCAGGGGCTAGGGCACCGGGGAATCGGCGGGAGCGGCGGCAGGGGCATCCGGGGCTTCCGACGGCGCTGCGGCCTCGGGAGCAGCCGGCGGTTCCTGGGTGGCCAGGCCCTCGGCCTCGGGCGCGACCTCGGCGGGAGGCTCGGGCACAGCGGCGGCAGACGCTTCGGCCGGCGTGGTCGCAACCGCTTCGGCAACCGGCTCGGCAGGGGCCTCGGCCGGCGTCTCGGGAGCGGACGCGGCCGGCGCTTTGGCTGGTGCCTCCGCAACGGCCTCGGGAGCGGGTGATGCAACAGCCTCGGCAGGAACCTCGGCGGGAACCTCGGGCGGAGTATCGGCTGGGACCTCGGGCAGAGTCTCGGCGGTCTTTTCGCCGTTCTCTCCGGCAGGTTTGTCGGCGAGATGGATGACGGGCAGGAACAGGTTGCCATTGAAGAGTTCGGCCAGCACCCCGTGGGCGACCATGTCCACGATGTGGCGGAGCAGATTGCTGGCCTCCGGCGATTCCAAGGCAATGCCGGGCCGCAGGGCATCCAGCAGCGTCTTGCGCGTGTAGGGCCCCTCGTTGGCGCGCAGGAACGTCATGATCTCGCGGTCGATATCGTCGGCGGTGGCCTCGTCGAAGGCCATGGGCGGGATGGCCGTCACGTAGGTCTCGCGCGCGTTGATCTTGAACAGGTGGAGGTGCATGTGGCGGAACGCCGGCCGCAACGCCAGCAGCAGGGTGTACGGGAACTGCTTCTCGCGGTAGCGGGCGGAGTCGACGGCGGACCGCAGCGAGGGGTCGTCCCAGCGACGGGCCTGGGTTCCCGGAATCATGCAGCGCGGCGATTCGCGGACCAGACGCGCCAATTCGTGCTCGCGAATCCAGGCCTGCGCGGCCGTCTTGTCCATCGGGTCGCCCAGCAACGGCGCGGTGGAAGCCGCAGGCTCGCCCGGCGCGGCGGAAGTGGCCTCGGCCGGCGTCTCCACGGCGGGGGCGGCCTCGACCGGGGCGTCCATCGCTGGCGCGTCGGCCACCGGCGCATCAGCCGTCGGCGCAGCTGCGGTCTCGGCGGGTTCTGCGGAAGCATCCACCGCCGCTTCAGGCGCGGGGGCGGCCTCAGCGGCGGGTCCGGGCTGGGAAAGCGCCAGCTTGCGGCGATAGACGGTCTTTTTGGAGACGGACTTCTTCCACTCCTCGATGGAGGCCTCGTCGCGAACGGTCTCGATGCGGGCCAGGTAGTCGGCCTTGGGCATGTGCGAGAAACGCGTACTCCACAGCTCGTTGATCCGCTCGTTGTAGGCGTGGAAGTTCGGCGGTCCCAGCAGCTCGCCCGAGAAGCCGCACCGGGCCACGCACGTGAACGTGCCGGACGGGGGCTCCGCCTCGACCTCCTCCATCGCGAAGAAGAGCCCCATGTGGGTCGACAGCACGTGGGCCTCGGCATTGGCGCGCGTGGTGAAGACGCGCTTGCACTCGCGGCACTGGTAGAAGTTCTTGCGCGTCTCCTCGGGCGTCTTGGGCATGGGAAGCTCCAGCCGGACGACGTGCGAATCCTCGCGCTCCAGGAAGCGGGAGGCGATGTCGACCAGCGGGAAGGCGCGATGGGAGGCCTTGATGTCGCGCACCACCAGCATGAGGCGCTCGCGGTCGGGCAGGAAGGCGATGTCGACTTTCATGCGCTCATGCGGCGGACGCGCCGCGCGCGAACCGAATCCAGGGCGGTCCTGCCGCTCGGGACGCGGCCCGCGAGGCCCCCGGGGCCCCCGGCCAGGTTCGCCGGCCCGGTCAAAGTGCCGCTCGCCACGGAACGGCCGGTCGCCATGCTCGCCACGCTCGGGACGAGGGCCGCGGGCATCGCGAGGGGGGCGGGGGCCACGCGGACGGTCGCGGTCGAAAGACCGTCCACCCCCATCGCGGCCGCCATCGCGCGGGCCACGCCGGTCGCCGCCACGGCCGCGGGGCCGTTCGCCACGCCCCTCCGAATCCCCGGCATAGCGCGAGGAAAACGTGGTATGCGCAGAGGCATCGTTCGCCCAGTCGGGACCAAACGAAAAGTCCATCAGGCCGGAAAGGTCGACTCCCTGGGCGGCATCGGCCGGCGCGGACGCCTGGCCAGCGACCTCAGCAGGTGTAGTCTCCGGCACAGCGGCATCCGTCGCATCGGCCGGCGCGACTTCGGGCGCAGCCTCGGACTCGGAAGCGGGAACAGGAATGGAAGTGGGGTCTTCAGTCATGGGGGATTCCTCTGGAACCGCGGCAGCTTTGCGCACGCGGTGATTGAGTTTTTTAGCACACCCCGCTCCCATGGGCAAGCGGATTACGACGGCCGCCATCCCAAAACTAGACATCTAGTGTCCTGGATGAGAAAAACTTGTTCAAACGACGGCATGGTGTTTCCCGACGAGGCGCCGGCTTGAAGGCGCAGTTTCCTGCGTCGAAATCCGGCAACAACGTGGGGGAACATCAGGGCAAGTTTGGACAAGGAGTTTTGAATTCAGGACACTAGTGTACTGAATTTTAAATAAGTTTACTCTTGAAGCGGTGGTGGGATTTGGGTATGATGGGAACATGCAAAAGCCCCTGAAACTCCATTTGGACGAAGCCGACCGCCAGGCGTTGCTCGAACGGTCGCGCTCGGGAACC
>JAFTAH010000059.1 GCA_017458625.1 Kiritimatiellia bacterium
CGCTGGCCCCGCGAAAGGCCGCCGCCAAGCCCGCTCCCCGTCCGCCCGCGCGCCCGGCCCGCCCCGCCCGCAAGGCCTCTCCCGCCGACGCCCCCGACGCCCCCCAGGGCCTCCAGCTCTCCGGCTTCCTCCATCGCCGTCCCCGCCTCAAGCCCGCCGCCGTCCTCCTCGTCACCAGCGAGCTCGCCGACCTCCTCGCCTCCGGCATGACCCTCGGGACCGCCCTGCACGCCCTCGCCCAGCGCAAGACCAACACCCCCGCCGACGTCATTCTCCCCACCATCCGCGACGACATCGTCGGCGGCATGGCCCTCTCCGCCGCCCTGGCCAAGTGGCCCGAGTCCTTCCCTCCTCTCTACATCGCCATGGTCCGCGTCGGCGAGGCCTCCGGGCAGCTCCCCGCCGTCCTCGGCCGTCTCGTCACCCACTTCGAGCGCGCCCAGGCCGTCCGCGAAAAGGTGCGGATGGCCCTCGTCTACCCGTCCGTCGTCGCGATCATCGGCGTCCTGGCCATCATCTTCATGATGGCGTTCGTCATCCCCCAGTTCACCAAGATGTTCGCCGAGCTGGGCGGCACCCTCCCCCTCGCCACCCGGCTGCTCATCGGCATGAGCGATGCCGTCGTCCACTACGGCTGGGCCATGGCCATCGGCATCGTCCTGCTGGTCGTCCTCGTCCGCCGCGCCCTCGCCACCCCGGCCGGCCGCGCCTGGAAGGACCGCATGGCCCTCCGCCTCCCCGTCGCCGCCAAGATTGTCGCCGCCAGCGCCTTCTCCAACTTCGCCCACACCCTCGAGACGCTCCTCACCAACGGCGTCCAGATGCTCCCCGCCCTCGGCATCGTCGAGTCCACCATCTCCAACCTCCACATCGCCGGCGCCATCCGCGACGCCCGCGACCGCATCGCCGACGGCTCCACCCTCTCCCGTCCCCTCGCCCAGAGCGGCCTCTTCCCCCGCATGCTCACCGACATGCTGGCCGTCGGCGAGGAGTCCGGCGACATGGCCACCGCCCTCAACCACATCGGCGCCCGCTACGACACCGAGCTCGACCGCGCCATCAAGGTCTTCACCACCCTCCTCGAGCCCATCATGATCCTTGGCATCGCCCTCGGCGTCGGCTTCGTCGCCGTCGCCATGCTCTCCGCCGTCTTCGAAATGACCTCCGGCCTCCAGCACTGACTGTTGGAAATGCTGTCGAGCGCGCGGGATGGCTTGCGCAGGCCGGGGAAAGGGCGTATATTGGAAAGACACCTGCGATTGCATCAGAGGAGTTCCCATGACAGCGAAGAAGAAGATCGAACGGACCGCCGACGAGCTCGTGGCCGCCATCGGCAAGCCCAGGGCCAAGTTCACGAAGAAGGACATCAAGGACTACATCGCCAGGCACGGCGTCCAGCACGTCAACTTCATGTATCCGGGCGGCGACGGCCGGCTCAAGACCCTCAACTTCGTCGTCAATTCGGACGCCTATCTCGACGAAATCCTCACCTGCGGGGAACGTGTGGACGGCTCGTCGCTGTTCACCACCATCGAGGCCAGCAGCAGCGACCTCTACGTGGTCCCGCGCTTCGCCACCGCCTTCCGCGACCCGTTCGCCGAACTCCCGACGCTGTGCCTGCTCTGCGACTTCTTCAACAAGGACGGCCAGCCCCTCGCCTCCAGCCCCGCCTACACCCTCCGCAAGGCCTGCGCCGCCTTCCGCAAGGCGACGGGGCTCGAGTTCGAGGCGATGGGCGAGCTCGAGTACTACGTCATCGCCGACGAGCCCGCGAGCTTCCCGGCCGAGGACCAGCGCGGCTACCACGAGAGCGCCCCGTTCGCGAAGTTCAACGAGTTCCGCCAGGCCTGCATGCTGTACATCGCGCGCGCCGGCGGGCAGATCAAGTACGGGCACAGCGAGGTCGGCAACTTCACGCAGGGCGGCCGCCTCTACGAGCAGAACGAGATCGAGTTCCTGCCGTGTCCCGCCGAGGCCGCCGCCGACCAGCTCACGCTCGCCAAGTGGATGATCCGCAACCTCGGCGCCAGGAGCGGCTACGACGTGACCTTCGCCCCCAAGATCACCACCGGCAAGGCCGGCAGTGGCCTGCACATCCACATGCGCCTGATGAAGGACGGCGCGAACCAGATGCTCAAGCGCGGCGTCATCTCCGACACCGCGAAGAAGGCCATCGCCGGCATGATGGTCCTGGCCCCGTCCATCACGGCGTTCGGCAACCGCAACCCGACCAGCTACTTCCGCCTCGTCCCGCACCAGGAGGCGCCGACGAACGTCTGCTGGGGCGACCGCAACCGGAGCGTGCTCGTGCGCGTGCCGCTGGGCTGGGCGTCGAAGTCGGACCTCTGCCGCCAGGCGAACCCGGGCGAGCCGGACAGCGCCTATGACACGCACCAGAAGCAGACCGTGGAGATGCGGTCGCCCGACGCCTCGGCGAACATCTACCTGCTGCTGGCCGGGCTGTGCGTCGCGTGCCGCCACGGCTTCGGGCTCAAGGACGCCCTGAAGCTGGCGGACCGCACCTACGTCAACGTGAACATCCACAAGCAGGAGAACGCGAAGCTGCTGGCCAGCCTCGACTCGCTCCCTGACAGCTGCGCCGCGTCGGCCGACTGCCTGGAGAAGCAGCGCGCGGCCTACGAGGCGGACGGGGTGTTCTCGCCGGCGGCCATCGACGGCATCATCGCGGAACTGCGCGCCTTTGGCGACCGCACCCTGCGCCGCGACATCGAGAAGAAGCCCTCCGAAATCGCCGCCCTCGTCAAGAAGTACTTCTACTGCGGCTAGTGTACTGAATTTTAAATAAGTTTACTCTTGAAGCGGTGGTGGGATTTGGGTATGATGGGAACATGCAAAAGCCCCTGAAACTCCATTTGGACGAAGCCGACCGCCAGGCGTTGCTCGAACGGTCGCGCTCGGGAACC